>VGXX01000189.1 GCA_016873155.1 Planctomycetota bacterium
AGGCGGCTGTTATATCCGAGGGAGACCTGACAACAAACGTGCAGGCAAAGGGAGAACTTGCTAATGCATTTAATTATATGCTTGAAAATCTACGCTCGTTGATCAAACAATCTCAGGATTCGATTGCACGCATTTCTTCCGCTTCGGTGGAAATGTTGTCCAGTTCCGAGGAACAATCAAGCGGTACTGCTGAATTGGCCGCCTCTGTAGGAGAAATAACCGCAACAATTGAGGAACTTTCCACTTCTGCGAAACAGATTGCCGCAAACGCAGAATCTGTAGCAAAAGTTGCCGAGGATTCAGAAACCACATGCCATCATGGTATGGAAGCCGTTTCGGCATCGATTCGCATCATGGAAGATATTAAGGGGGTGACACAGGACAGTGCGTCCAAAATTCTTTCTCTCAGTGAAAGAGCGCAGAAGATTGGAGACGTGCTGGGAATTATTAAAGAGATTGCGGGTGAAACGCACTTGCTTGCCTTGAATGCCTCGATAGAGGCGTCTGCCGCCGGTGAATTTGGCAAACGGTTTGGCGTGGTGGCGGCAGAGGTGCGAAGGCTTGCAGAACGGACAAAGACGTCTGCAGAAGAGATAAAAGGCGTTGTGTCAGAGATACAGGTGGCAACCAACGCCGCTGTTTTATCTACGGAACAGAGTGTAAAGAATGTGGAGAAAGGTGTTGGTGTGGTGCAAAAGGCAGGGCAAGCTATCGAATCTATCCTGAATTTGACAAAAGAAACAACAGACGCCTCCAAACAAATCGTTATGGCAACGCAGCAGCAGAAAAGCGCCACAGAGCAGGTGGCAGTGACCATGAAAGAAATATCCGAAGTTGTTGGACAGACGGCTGCGGGATTGAAACAAACCACAGCCGCTGTCGCCGAGTTGAATAAACTGGCAGACGATTTAAAAGAAATAGTTAAAAAGTTCAAGACCTGATATGGGGAATATCCTGGTGTTTAAAATAGGGGTAAACTGTTTTGGAATAGAAACTGCGCATGTAAAATCCATAACGAAAAATTCCGAAGGGGTTAGAGATAAGCCTTTTCCAGTCTTTGCAGACGGCATTGTGGGCTACGACGGTCGAAATGTATTTCCGGATAAAAGGGTAAATAAACGTCGTGAGACGGAATTTATAATCGCGTCATTCAAGGGTAAAGAGTTCGTAATACCAATCGATGAGATAATAGATATATTTCATGTGGCGGAAAAGGATATAACGCCTATCCCTGCCTTTGCCGTGAAACGTATGACTAAAAACTTCTTTCAAGGGGTGTTTGCCGTGGGTGATAAATTGGTATTAATACTGGATGTTAGCGGATTATTGAATTATGTCGTCTTCGACGACTCAAATGAAAATATCCCTCCCTTGATGGGAGGGACATAGGGAGGGTGATAGAACAGTTCTATGCTGCGTTGCCGATATGTATTTTGTTCCATGCTGCTACTGGCTGTCTTAATTTGTAACAGAGTGTCCGCTGAAGATGTGGAGGAGCTTCACGGGAATAAAATTATGGATAATTCCTTCCTGCTTCGGCACAAAAACACGGAATGACTCGTTTTTTATTAACCCGGGCGCTCGATTTGCCATTAACCTTGAATCTGGATTGCAGATCGTGCCTGGAATTTCCTTTCCGATTGGTTTGGGACGTTCAAAGAACGAATACGGTGTATTTCTGTATCTTTCGTTTGAACATCGCCTGTTTTAAATCGGGTTTTTAAAAGATAAATTTATTGTATAGGAACTTTTGTTTTATTCTTGCGGGTTTTAGGGCGATATGATAAATAAAAATCCCCCTTAGAAAAGGGGGCTAGGGGGTTGTAAATATTCTCATTCGAAGAAAAGACACAACCCCTTTTCCCCCTTTGTTAAGGGGGATTAACTTAACAGGGTAATACTATATTATGAGCAATAGTTTTGACATAACGTCCTTTATCCCGAAGTTTGTTGACGAGAACAGGGACAGGATACAGAAATTAAACCGGGCAATTCTTGCCTTTGAAAAGGACGCATCCAATCTTGAATTGCTCAAAGAGATCATGAGGGAAGTCCATACCCTGAAGGGGACGGCAAGGATGATGGGATTTGTTGATATTGTCACCCTCTCTCATAAGGTAGAGGATATGTTTGTGAAGGTTAAAGAAGGTGGTCTGCAATCCACAGAAGGACTGTATGATATTGTGTTTCAGGCGTTGGACATGATAGCAAACATGGTGGAGTCGAAACTTAAGGATGTCCGGTCAACAACTAACGTTGAGGAGATGTGCGGTCGGCTGGAGGTCTTTCTGCACTCTTCCGCGTTGCAAGGCAAGGAAGAAGCGTCTCAGAGTATGGTGAATAAAGCCGTTTCTGAAGTGGCGGAATCAAAAATTGTGGAGAATAAGCCACCATCAATCTTTCCGGCTGAGCCGGAGGGTAAAATGTCCGTAAGTGAAGTAAATATCCCGCAAGAAGGTAAAAAGACTATACGCATCGGGCTGGATAAGATAGAGGCATTATACAATCATTTGGTGGAATTAATCATGACGCAAATGGCCTTTCGTCAGAGATACGAGGACATGATGAAACTAAACCAATATGCGAAGCGGTTAAAGACGATAAAGGCTGAGACCGGGGCTGATTCAGGTTCTCATGAATCGAATAATAAAAAATTGCATCAGATTGTCACGCGATATAATAGTGTAGAGGATCACTTCCTTAAAGAGATAACCAGGCATGCAGATGCATACGAGACAGACGTTGTTAAACTCGATGCTGTCACGGAGGGTATTCGCCAGCAGGTGATGTCCATGCGCATGCAGCCCATTTCTGCAATATTTGACCTGGCTGCTCGTCTGGTAAGAGACCTTTCAAGGCAATTCAATAAAGAGGCAGACCTTGTGGTTTCCGGGGCGGATGTTGAATTGGATAATAATATCATAGAAATATTAAAAGCCCCCTTAGTGCATTTGCTGAGAAATGCTATAGACCATGGCATAGAAGAACCATCTCTCCGTGCATCCCTTGGGAAGAAAGAAGCAGGCGCTATTGCGTTAAGTGCGAAACAGGAAGGCGGGGACGTTTTGATTATTGTTGAAGATGATGGAAAAGGTATTGATAAAGAACGGGTAAAAGAAAGGGCCGTCCAAAAAGGGCTTTTGAGCGAAGAAGAAGCTCAAAAGGTGTCGGATGAAGAAATTTATGAAATTATAATGAAACCCGGATTTTCAACAAGTAAGATTATTACAGACACCTCCGGACGTGGTGTAGGGATGGACGTCGTAAAAACAGTGGTAGACAGATTAAACGGTTCTCTCGTTATTGAATCAAATGAAGGGCAGGGCGCCAGGTTTATTTTAAAAGTGCCGGCAACGATTGCTCTCATAAATGTTCTGATTCTGCGGGTTGGGAATATGACTCTTGCCGTTCCCTCCGCGGGCGTCAACTGTGCGGTACATATTAGCGGGAAAGATATAAGCACCATGGAAGGAAAAGCTTCTGCTTTTATAGAAGGTCAAACCATTCCCCTGATTCACATGTCGGATATTTTCATGGTGGCAAAAGAGGAGAAGAACGGGAATGATCGTGTCCCGGTTATCATTTCACGTTTCGATAGGGGAAAAATCGGTTTTATTGTTAGTGAGTTTTTATACGAAGTAAAAATTGTTTTCCAGGAATTTAAGGGATATTTAAAAAGACCACGATTTTTCTCAGGCGTTGCAACGCTTGGTACGGGTGAGATTGTCCTGATCCTGAATATACAGGAACTTGTAAAGGCGAGGGATTTATCGG
This sequence comes from Planctomycetota bacterium, assembly GCA_016873155.1. Classification (GTDB taxonomy): domain Bacteria; phylum Planctomycetota; class Brocadiia; order Brocadiales; family Brocadiaceae; genus Wunengus. The sequence continues at coordinate 3,775 of VGXX01000189.1, forward strand.
GTGTATCACCCGTAACGGAAGTTTCAAAGGGAGTAACATTACAGGTAAAAAGGAATGCGATCCTGGTTGCCGAAGATTCAATGATAACGGCAGAATTGGAGAAGAATATCCTTGTGAATGCAGGCTACGAGGTCGATGTTGCGATCGACGGTATCGATGCTATGGATAAACTGCATGGAAAGAAGTATGATTTGCTGGTAACCGATATCGATATGCCCAGGATGGATGGCTTTGAGCTAACGTCGAAGGTTCGGGCGGATAAAAGGCTAAAGGACTTGCCGGTCATTGTGGTAACGGTAAGAGAGCGGGTTGAAGATAAGAGGAAGGGCATCGAGGCAGGCGCCGATGCGTACATTTTGAAAAAGGAATTTGACCAGAACAACCTGTTAAATACGATAAAAAGGCTGATAGGAGAATAACAAGGAGAATTATGTTCGGAAAAGTTAAGGTGCTGATTGTGGATGATTCTGGTTTTACCCAGGAAGTTTTAAAAACAATACTGGAAAAAGATTCAGCGATTCAGATAATTGGAATGGCCGAAGATGGTAGAAAAGCAATAGAGTTAACCCAGAAGCTAAAGCCGGATGTCATTGTTATGGATATTAATATGCCTGCGATGAACGGCTTTGAAGCAACGGAACATATTATGGCATACTGTCCGACACCCATATTGATCCTTTCTTCTGTTATAGATAAAGAGGGGGTTTTTACGACGTTTAATGCCCTTGCTGCCGGCGCTGTTGACGTGATGGAGAAACCTTCCATGCTGCCGAGCAACTCCTGGAGCAGTATCGGTGATGTGCTTATCAAAAAGATAAAGTCGATATCTAAGGCAAAGGTTGTGACTCACGTCAAGGGAAGGGTAAAAGAGTTTTCTCCGCATGTTAAACCCGTCTCGCTGATTAAATCAAATACGCCGGAAATTGTTGGTATTGGGGCGTCTACGGGAGGTCCTTCTGTGGTGATGCAGATATTGAAAAGCATTCCATCCGACTATAAGCCGGGAATTCTGGTTGTTCAACACATGGCGAGTGGTTTTATAAAAGGGTTTTCAGACTGGCTTGGGGCTGCGTGTAAGGTAAAAGTCAGTCTGGCTAAGGATGGTGAAAAGATTGAAGGCGGACAGGCGCTGGTTGCCCCTGACGGGTGTCATACGATAGTCCGTAGTAAAAAAACAATTGGATTGGTTTCGGGGGAAAAGGTACACGGTGTAAAACCATCCGTAGATGTCCTGTTTAACTCTATTGCCGAGGTATACGGCAACAGCGCTGTCGGTGTTTTATTGACCGGTATGGGCGCGGATGGCGCAGAAGGCTTAAAACACATGAAGGAAAGAGGCGGCGCTACGATTGCACAGTCAGAGGATTCCTGCGCTGTTTTTGGCATGCCAAAGGTTGCCATAGAAAAAGGCGCTGCAAGCAAGGTGTTATCCGTAGAAGAGATTGTTCGTGCATTAAAATTCATTAATAACAGACAATAATCAGCATAACAGCCGGCGGGATTATTGCGCCGGATGTTTAGTTGTATGATCTTTCGGGAGTAAATTGGAGGTAGAATATGGGAAAGGGAACCATTCTGGTTGTAGATGACAGTCCATTGATATTGGAAATGACTAGTAAATTTCTGAATGCCAACGGATATGGAACTCTTACTGCCAGTGACGGAATTGAGGCGATAGAAAAGGCATTTAGGGAACTGCCGGATTTAATCGTCCTTGATGTTATGATGCCCAGGATGAATGGGTATCAGAC
>VGXX01000190.1 GCA_016873155.1 Planctomycetota bacterium
TAAGAAAGGAGCACCTTTGCTCTGCGTACAGCAGCAGCGGCTTCGGTTCTGCTGTTGCTTATTCTTGCAAGCTCTTCCTCATCGTCAGTACTAAGATTTAATGCTTTACGTTTGGGCATTTGCTATCTCTTCCAATTAGGTTATATGGTTTCAGAGAGGATAACAAATAAACCTACTGTATGCAATATTATTTACAGAACGCTATACTAGTGGTTGAGAAGTTTCAAATATTTTTTGAATTGTGGATTCTGCATAAAATGGAGAGTCCCTTGCTAAGTATTTCCCGATTGATTCAATATCTTCCAAAGCATCTGGTGACCAGATTATTTTTAATCCATTTTTAGAGCCGGGCTTTGGCTTCTTCATTGGATATACCTTTACCATCTTTTATTGACTTTTGACCTTTCTTATTTTTTTCAAGAACAAAGGATTTTCAAAACGTTGTTTTTGCGCAAATTGCCTTGACGCTGCCTGATTTAAACGGTATTATTGCGGAAAAACATGCTCAGGAGGATAAAATTATGGGAAAAAAATATACGGCAATAGTTCGTAAAAGTAAGCTAGAATATGTAGCGGTATGCCTGGAACTCAATGTAACAGCCCGCGGCGATGATTTGGCTGAGGTTGAAAAAAACCTGAGGATCGCAATAGAGTTATATCTGGAAGACATAAAGAAACACCCTGAAACCATTTCATCTCCTATTTCTATAGAGGAATTTATAGAATTCCTGAAAGATACAGAGCCGGAATGGCACAAGGACAGCGGAGCAGGATTTATCCTGCGGCCTTTGGAGGTACACGAGGTACCTGTGTATGCCTAAAGTACCTTCCATGTCAAGCAAGGATTTGGTGAAGTTGCTGGAAAAGGGAAGGGCGATTTTTGTCAGGCAGGGGTCTACAGACCATGCAATTTATTCAAGGATTATCGAGGGCAGAAGATACTCTGCTCCTGTTCAAATGGGAAAGAAAAGCCTCGACCCTGTGTACTGCAAACGGGTTTTAAGGCAATTGAAATTTACCGATGAAGAAATCGAAAGACTCCTGACTATTTAAACTTGAAAAGCAGAAAAGGATTCCGATATTTGACAAATGAAGGTAACCCCTTTCGTGATTCTTTCATCCTTAGTATATGAATAAATTAAATCTTCAATTTCTTGGCTCTTTACAATTCAAAAGGCTAACTTTCCAATCTGAAAATCCTTTGGAAGAATTGTGGGCACGTATTAGCCAATTAGGTTCCCCAGAATTTATGCTTTACAAAAATCATCGTAATAGTAAAAGTAATAATTGGGATTCTTTTGTTAAATATTCTGTTATTCGTGTTCGTCAAGCCTGTGAATTTAGAAAGTCACTCCAACAAACCACATTACTAACTGCTCCATTACCCTTATACTATTCTTTTTTAAACCTTACCCGATCAATCCTCTCACTTAACTCAGCCAGCATTCCAACACCATCACATGGCCTAACCTTTAAAAAAGGAAACAATTTTCTTGAAAATGCTGCATTGATTCCTGCAAAAGGGACATTTGTTGATTACTTAAATTCTATGAACATAAATTCAATCTCAAATAAAATATTTACTCTTAACGATTGTCTTTCACGAATTATTGAAATTAATTACGATTATAATTTATTCTGCGGAACAAATCAGTCATCTCTTGTTATTCAAATCGAAGTAGAAGCAATGACTAATGGGGATGTTTCACTCATTTTTCCTGCTCATCTGACTAATTTTCGATCTAGTTGGCAAAAAGAATTTCCTAGCATTAGCAAAACTTATCACTTAAAACCAGATGGTAATGTTCTTTATTGCAAATTCTTAACACCAGATATTAAAGGTGTTTCAAATATATTGCATAATACATTAGAAACGGATTTAATTTCACGCGATACCCCTATATGGTATTTAATTCGACAAGTAACCTCCGACCCAATACTCCCAAGACCAGCATATTATTTTATTTCTCTTTTTATACTAAGCAATATCGTACGGTACCAACCTGAATTGATGTTAGAAGTATCAAATCCAGACTCTCAACTAGGATGGTTACTTATTCGCTTTTTAAAGACAGCAGAACGATTTTATCCACAACTAATGTTAAGCTGGCTTTATGACCACCCTGTATATTTTTAACTTCAGTCAAGATGGGTTATTTTAGGTTATTGTACAAATATTAATTGCCGTGGTACAACGATTCCTAGAAAATTTATACTGATTTAGAAAGGTAATTATTTTATGCGTACGAAAATATTTAAAGGGTTGATATTTATATGCATTGCTTTTCTTGCAGGTTGGAATCTGAGGAATCTGAGGAAGTGAGGAAGTGGGGAAGTGGGGAAGGGTCAAATCTTTACGGGTTGTCCGGGAATGTAAAGTTCAAAATCAGGTGTTGATATTATTCGCAGATTACGTCAAAGAGTCCCTTTTATTCTGTTTTTTTACTTCCCTCAGCGGGGTGAGGCTGAAAATATCTTTTTCTCTTTTGAGTTCTTTTATGCGTAGGTGTGTTGTTTTCGCTAAGAGGGTCTTTTCCAATCCAGCAGGGAGTAATCTTTCTACTGCGAAGTAGCTTGCGAAGACCAGGAAGGTCGTGTTTGGATACAAAAGTAAAAGCCTTCCCCTTTCTCCCCATACGACCGGTACGGCCGGTACGATGTGTATACTGCTCTCCGTCTCTCGGGAAATCCCAATTAATCACATGCGAGACGTGCGAAAAATCAAGCCCCCTGCCGGCAACGTCGCTCGCAATAAGGTAGCGGAGCTTCTCGCTCCTGAACTTCCCGATAATCGAAGAACGCTTATCCTGACTAAGCCCCGCGTGCATATAATCAATATCCTTAAAATCTTTCCTGATGGAGTGGAACAACGAATCAACCATGTGCCGGGCATTGCAAAAAATGAGCGCCTGATTAACATCCTCCCCCTCAAGATACCTGATGAGTTCTGTGTGCCTTTGTTTTGGGTGGCAATAGACGAAATAATGCTCAATGCTTTCCGGCGCTGCCCTCTCTGTAATAAGTGAGATATGTTGTGGATCACGCAAACAGTCATGCGCAAGCTTTTTGATATCATCAGGCATCGTCGCTGAGAAAAGGAGCGTCTGATGCTCGTGCAGGATGCATGACATAATAAATTCAATGTCTTCGAGGAATCCCACCTTTAAAAGTTCATCCGCCTCGTCAAGGATAGCGCATTTCACCTGCGCAAAAGAAAGTATCCCGTCGTACAAAAGATCGATAAGCCGCCCCGGTGTTGCGACCAAAATGTGCACTTCCTCCTGTTTCAGCTTGGCAATCTGAATCTTTTTATCAAAACCACCATACACTGCATACGGAATCACGTGCGTCGTTGACGCTATCTTCTCTATTTCTGCCACATACTGCATACACAACTCACGCGTCGGGACAAGCACAAGTCCCTGAATGGCGTTAAGAGCAGGATCAACTTTCTGAATAAGCGGGATCGCACAGGCGGCCGTCTTCCCCGACCCGGTCTCAGCAAGGGCACAAAGGTCATGCCCTGCGAAAATTACCGGATACGTTGCCTCCTGAATAGGGGTCATTTCTTCATACCCCATCTTGGCAAGCGCTCTGAGGATGTTTGAAGGGAGGTTAATTTCGCTAAATTTCATGTGTTCCTATCTTTTTTCCCAGAGACTAAAGTCATAAAATAAATAATAGCATAACTTTTTATGGAATGTTAATAAATTTCAAAAGCCTTAAATTAGCGGAGTGGATTCAATAGGTATTCCAGTCCATTCAGCTTGATTTCATAGACACACTCAAGCATATTGCCTAACTCCCCTTTCGGGAATCCCTGTTGTGCAAACCAGACAATATACGCCTCAGGCAAATCAATCAGCAATCGCCCTTTGTATTTGCCAAACGGCATGCGCGTTCGTACAACCTTTAAAAGATACTCTTTATCGGAAAACATATCGTCCTTTTTTTCTGGCACGTATAAAGTCCTTTGATTAATACACGGCAATAAAAGGAAACTGCATTCCCCTGGCCGTCATGAGGAAAGAATGAGAAGCTTTACGTTTACCTTTACCACTACCTTTTTGATACATTCAGGGGTATTTCCAAGCATGAGTGAGGGCATGTGGGCATCATGGGGAAATAAGGCAACAAATATGCCGGGAAAGACATTCGTGCGTGCGAAGCTTGAATTCGGGTGATGGTAAAATTCCACATCCTTCGATTCATCATAGGGTTGCTTTATTATGAGTTCTTCTTTTGGGAACCAGGCAATTCCTTCTCCGCCGGTAATAATCGTCTGAATATCCAGGTATTTCCGATGCGCCTCAAGTACCGCCGTTTCAGGAGGGCGTGTTTCATAGCTCATAACCATTGCATAAATATCATCCCCTTGCACATGGTATTTCTTCTCAACTGCATCAGGTTTCAGAGATAGCAGAAATTCAAAAGCGAGTTGCCATGCCTTTCCCATCGGATAAGCTTTACCGTTTTGTATACGATCAACGATCATATCCCGCCCCTGTTCGTTTTTGGAAATGAAGCACTGTTTCGGCAAACAGATAATACAAACTGATGTGCTGTTTGTCAAAGAGTCTATCCAGAATTGTTTTCCCTTGACCACAGGACATATCGTGTTTTTTGTTAACCCTTTCTTTTTTTGGTAAAATAATCTACAATAATCCAACAATTATTAACCATAGTTCTTGAGTAAAGAAGTCTTAAAAGAGGATAATTGTCGTGTCTGAATGGATTCATATAGAAAAAGACCAGAAGCATATTGCCAGGGAAAAGCAGAAGGCTCAGGAGACGAGGAAATCTCAGTGGTGGAAGAACAAAATTTCCCAGGGAATATGCTATTATTGTCAGGTAAAGTTCCTCCCTGACGAACTTACGATGGACCATGTGGTGCCTCTATCAAGGGGAGGGAAGAGTACAAAGGGGAATATTGTCCCGTGTTGTAAGGCGTGCAATAATAAGAAAAAATATTTAACCCCGGCAGAAATCGTATTAAACAAATTGAAGCAACACGATACAGCGGAACATTTTGGGAAATGAAGCGCTGCTTTTATGTCAGGCATCTCTTGTTAGTAAAACAAAGGACATCAACCTCTACCTATTTCACGATTTTTGTTTTATTTCAATCAGGTTGCCGGAAAAATCCTTGAGAAAGTACACGGTCTTCTCCTTGTGTTTTCCAATGATAAGATCAACATGAGATCTCTGAGCCTTTTCTGTAACCTCTGATAAATTATCCAGCATTATACCGAAATGGGTGAAATTGGGGTTGGCATGTTGAAAATCAGATATGAATACCTCAACCTTTATCCCTGGCTTTTCAAAAACTAACACCTTTATCTCTTGAGAGAGAGAAAACAATTGCTCTGAAAGCTCCGGAGGTAAGAGAATTTCTCTTGTCTTTTCAAGACCTAAAAAATCCTGATAAAACCGTATCGCCTGTTCGGCGCTCTTATTTGTAACACCAAGGTGATTTCATTCCTTGCCATAGTTTAGC
>VGXX01000191.1 GCA_016873155.1 Planctomycetota bacterium
TCAAAACAAAATAAACATTTTTAAAACCATTGCATATCGTTTCATGTCGATATTTTAGGGGATATATATATTCAATTTGATTGGAAATATCAAGTGAAAAGTAGATTAATAATACTTATTTTATTCAATAGCACAAAAAGGAAATGTAGGATATTTCTAAGGATATGCGTTTTATTCACCCATTAACTGCGTCTTTTTGAACTCATAATCTTCATCGGAGATAAGACCCTGCTCTCTTAGCTCATTAAGCTCTGATAACTTATCATCCTCGACCTCTTTTTCGTTAGAAGCAGGAATAAGGTCTTGTGGTTGTGCACTAGAAAGCTCATTAAGCTTGTGTTTGTAATCTTCTTCTGTAATAAGGCCTTCATTATAAAGTTCTTTAAGCTCTGCAACCTTTTCATCTTCACTTTCATTTTCAACGATGTTTTCGGGCGGCATGGAAGCAGGTTTTTCTTCCGTAATGTCCGTGAGTTTACTTTTCTTACTTTCGTAATCCTCTTCGGTGATTAAGCCCTCTTGCCTCATTTCCTCTAACATCTTCAGCTTGTCATCATCGCTTTGCTGCACTTTTTCTTCTGCTTCAATCTCGCGCGCCGCAGGCTCCGTTTCATCAGACAAACCGGGTGTGTTCGATAGCGTGCCCTGGTCTTCATGAGAAATATTTTCATCTGCGGGAATCGGTTTCTCCTCTATTGGAATTTGCGCCTCCTCTTCTACTATGAGTTCTTCTTCTACCGGTGGCTTCTTTTTCACAGATACTTTGGGTTCCGGCAGTTCACCAATGTCCCTGCCCTTTATGAGTGCATCCTTTTTCTCCTCGTATTCTGCTGCGGAAATCGTTCCTTCTTCCCTGAGTTCGAGTAATTTCGTAAGCTTTTCGTGCAAATCACTAATGTCCATTGTTGGTTCTTCGGCAGGCGGTGCAGCTTTTTTTGATTTCTTTTTTCGTTCCGGGGGAGACGATTTCCTGACCGGCACCGAAGGCTTTTCCATCTCTTCTTCTGTATTCCATTCGTCCGGGACAGACGCTTTTACCTTGTTTTCAGATACCTCTTCTGATTTAGCCACCGACTTTATTTCTTTTCCTTCTCCGGATTCTTTAGTAACGGAGGTATCCTTTTCTTTCATAACTTTTTCCGGTTTTTTCATGGCAAGTCGTTTTTCTTCTTTTTTGATGCGATCTGCCTTTCCTTTCTCCTTAATTCTTTTTTCATCCCTTCCGTCAAAAGGCGGGGAAATAATGGAGACAGCGACAAAGGGCTCACCACCCGTATTGAGGAACTTGTGCACGGTCTTTGCGGGAACCTGTAAGATAGAACCTGGTTTCACCATATACCGAGTGCCATCAAGGGTGGCAATACCACTTCCTTTTTTTACATAGACAACCTCATCATGCCGCTTGTGGTAATGCGGGCGCAATTCCCCATTTTCTCGGACTTGAACGAGGTGCATGCTTGAATTTTTATTCTCACCCACGTCCGTGATTTTTACTTCTTCACCTTCGCCAAGTGGGTTTTTTTCGGCGACCTCTTCAATATTTTTCACCGTAGAGGAATATACTTCCGGAAATTTCGTAGGATGCTTTAGAGATTCTACAAAATTGGTTGGATAATACCGTACCGTTGTGCAACCAATAAATGCCAGTGATAGAAGGGGAAGTACAAATCGCAGAGTAATTTTAATAGTGTTCATTATTTATATAGTGTGCCGATGATTTTTAGGAACTTTACAAAAGACATAACAGGTGACACTTCACCTTGTTTTACGGCTGTTTTTACATATGCATTTGTATTAAAACAAAAGATATAGGGTATTGCAAGTGAGTATTTAAAATGCTTGAGTTATAATCAATGCGGTATCTTTGGTTCTTGTAGATAACTTCATTGACATTTTGTCAGCTTATTTCTATCATAAAAATACAAATGAAGATAAACAAAGAAAGACGACAGTTTCTTAAAAACACCTTAAAAATGGGCGGCGACCTTAAAAATGGGCGGCGGTTTTTGCGCATCCACGTTCATTGGAAGGTCACTGGTGGACTATGCCTCATGTATTTCATGGGGTGGCGAAACGCTTGCAATAAATCCTGTCGTGGTTATTGCTCGCGATGACCGCATACTCGCAGAAACTGGGAATTTAAGAGAAAATATCGTTTCAGGTTTATTGCACAAGTCTGTGATGCAGTTGACCAACGCCCCATCGCAAGAAAAGGGGTGGCAGGCACTTTTTAAACCGGATGACGTTGTCGGTATAAAATTAAACTGCCTCTCAGGGAAAACCATGTCTCCTCACGTAACAGTTGTGGAGTCTATCATACAGGGTTTAAAATTCGCCGGCGTTAAAGATAAAAATATTATCGTATTCGAACGGTTCAATCGGGAACTCGAAACCTCCGGATTCCGCATCAGACGCACGACAGATGGTGTTCGGTGTTTTGGTACGGATGAACTTCCGGGCGGCGGTTATGAAGCTGAGCCGGAATTTGCCGGCAGTGTCGGGACATGTTTTAGCAAAATAGTATCGCAACTGTGCACCGCAATTATTAACGTCCCCGTCCTGAAAGACCACGATCTGGCCGGTATCAGCGTGGCCATGAAAAACTTTTTCGGTGTCATCCATAATCCCAACAAATATCACGGCAACAATTGTAATCCTTTTATTGCCGAATTAAATACCCATCCCTATATTGCAGACAGGGTAAGGTTGATTGTGTGCGACGCCCTTATGGCACAGTATAACGGCGGACCGGGTTACAAACCGCAGTGGACATGGAATTACAACGGAATCATCGTGGGGAGAGACCCTGTTGCACTGGATCGGATATGCCACAATATAATCGAAGAAAAACGGAGTGAAATGAGGCTTCCTTCCTTAAAACAGGCAAAGCGTGAACCTAAGTATATCTCCACGGCTGCCACATTAGGTTTGGGCATAGATGATCTTTCAAAAATCAAATTAGTCCATGTATAAGAACATTCACACTTCGTAGATGTACAGATAAGTAAAATCTATTGAATGATACCGTACCCTTTGTTATAATTTTGCACGTATGAGTAACTCGGTAAGGGCTGAAAATCTTCAGCCCCTACTTGCAGCATAGGTCATGTACGAGACATGACCTTTTTTATGTATAGAAATCGTCATAATAAAAACCAATAGGAAAAACAAGATGTCATCACCGTTTACAGAAGATCAAATAAAGCGTTATTCAAGACACATTATCCTCCCGGAGGTAGGTGGAAAGGGGCAGTTAAAGCTTTTAAAAGCCAAGGTGTTTTTGGTAGGCGCGGGAGGGCTGGGATCTCCTGCGGCATTTTACCTTGCTGCCGCCGGCATTGGGAAAATTGGTATTGCCGACAGCGACATTGTAGACCACTCAAATCTACAGCGGCAAATCCTGCACTCCACCAAAGATATAGGGCGTTCTAAGGCAATCTCTGCAAAAGAAACCCTGGAGGCGCTAAATCCGGATATTGAAGTAATACCTTACACGGAACGTCTCAACTCTGAAAATATCCTCGATATTATCAAGGACTATGACGTCATTCTTGATGGGGCTGATAATTTCCCAACCCGGTACCTTGTTAACGATGCCTGCGTCTTCCTCAGGAAACCGCTTTCTCACGGCTCTATCTTCAGGTTTGAAGGACAGGTTACTACCATTGTGCCCTTTGAGGGACCCTGCTACCGCTGTCTGTACGAAACACCCCCCCCGCCGGGTCTCGTTCCTTCATGTCAGGAGGCGGGTGTTCTGGGCGTGTTACCAGGCGTAGTGGGTTCCATACAGGCCACAGAGGTGGTAAAACTTATTCTCGGTAAGGGAGAAATATTAAAAGGGAAATTACTCATCTACGATTCCCTAAACATGGACTTTAAAAAGGTCAAGATACATAAAAATCCCAACTGCCCGGTGTGCAGCGACAATGCCACTATCAAGGAACTCATCGATTACGAAGAGTTTTGCCAGGCACACATTGGTTCTTAATACAATTTTCCAATAAATGTTTTTAAAGAAGGTAATCAGATGAATACTCAAAAAATTCCTCACCGGCTATGCAAAGCAATATTGGCTGTAATTACAATTTTATCCATGAATATGATTGCAGATATCGCTACCTTTAAAAATCTCCATGCAGGCGAAAAGCAAATGAAAACACAAACCGAGGTAAATAACATATCACCAAAACAAGCCAAATATCTCATAGACAAGGAAAAAGATGTGTTTGTGCTGGACGTGCGAACCGAGGAAGAATACAAGGAAGTTCACATCAAGGATGCCCATCTTATTCCCATCAAGGAACTGGAACAAAATATCGATAAAATTCCCAAGGACAAAAAAGTTGTTGTGCATTGTGCTGCCGGCAAACGCAGTGCAAAGGCATGTGGAATGTTAAAAGACAAGGGATTGAAGGAACTCTATAACATGGAAGGTGGAATTAATAAGTGGCAGGCGGAAGGCTATCCGGTGGAAAAGCCGTAATTTAATGTTAAGGAATTTCAAACTATCATTCCTCCACCTTGACTTTGTCGTGAGCGCTCACGACGAAGTCTGTGGTTCCAAATATTTCCATTGATCTGAGGCTTTGCCATGATACGACAAGTCCATTATTTCGATAAGTCTGGAAAAGAAAACACCGAAAAGTGTGTGGAAATAACGGCATCCTTAGTTGATGATGGCTATAAACACGTAGTCGTTGCAACGACCGTTGGAGACACGGGCGTCGCAATGGCCAGGAAACTCCACGGTAAGGGAGTAAATCTGGTAGTCGTCACACACTCCGCAGGTTACAAAGAAGCAAACCACATTGAGCTTCTACCCGAAAATAAGGAAGAGATATTAAAGCTTAGCGGAAAGGTTTTTACCACAACCATCCTCACCCATTCCATCGAAACGGCATTCACCCAGAAATTTAACGGACTCTACCCAACGATGATCGTTGCCCAGTCACTGCGCCGTCTGGGAGAGGGAGTCAAGGTCTGCTGTGAGATTGTTATGGAGTCATGCGATGGAGGACTCATCCCGGAACTTGAGGAAGTCGTTGCCGTTGCGGGAACAGGCAGAGGAGCAGACACGGTATGCATCATAAAATCCGCCGCATCCAAGAGATTCCTTGACCTAAAAGTGCTTGAAATCCTGGCAAAACCACGAACCTAATGAACACGAACTTTTTGCCTAGTTAACAAAGCAGATGATTGAGATAAATAGAAAGGAAAATGAAGAAATTAGGGCACCCATCAGATCGAAAGACTCAGGAACTTCTTGAAAGACACTATACAAATAGCATATCAATCCGTGACCCATTAAAAACCAGAATTAAAGCCACTGATGAGTTGATAGACGAAATCGTTTACCGGCTTTACGGACTAACAGAAGA
>VGXX01000192.1 GCA_016873155.1 Planctomycetota bacterium
CATGTCTTTCTCTTCCATATTGATTTGATAGTCTAATTTAAAGACCGTGTCTTCGGTATACCGATAATTCAATCCTGGTGTAATCCGATTCCTCAACCAATGGACACTTTCAAAGTCGTCATCCCTGCCGGCAGTTTGTACCTGGTCCCATCTTAAAACGCCTGTAAATGTTGAATTTTCAGTAAAGATTTTAGGACTCCAGTTTTTTAGTACGGAAGGCATGAAATGATAACGGGCTTCTAAATAATATCCCCACATATCATCGGTAATACCGGCATCTTCAGCTAATTCATTCGTATCCATGAAGGCATAAGCGCCTTCACCCAAAAATTCAAATGGACCCCTTTGATAGGTAAAATCCAATGCAGAAATAGTTAGTTGGTTATCGTTATTCTCATCATATCGACTGGTATAAGCAGAACCACCAAACTCTAAGCCTATAAATGGACTAAAGGCAACACGCCCAACAACACCCGGGCTCTGATTATAGTTGTCATTGAAGTACCCACCTTTAGCACTCCTCAACCCATTCGATTCACCAATACGTGCCGTACCGTCAGAATCCAAACCTCGAAATACACCATTGGTAACATAAATCTCATAATCCAGCTTGCTCAATTCTGAAGGATACATAGTACCAAAGAATCCCATTCCCAAATCAGTCAGCGTACTAGGAATGATGAGTTGGCTTACTAGAGGACGGTCGGTTAAGTCCTGCAAAGGAGAATCGTGCACCAGATTGAGCTTGCCCAAAGGCGTAAGCAGGAATCCGCCCCTCCAGTTGATCCAGTCGGTCAACAAAAAATCTATAGTACCAAATTCCAAGATCACCTCTCCTGACCTGCCGCCTCCCACACCGCCATACTCAAATTCTATTTCTGCGGCGAGTTTTACACGGTCTGAGATATCAGAGTATATAAAAGGGATAAATCTCTTCTGTGTAAAACCATGCGGATCGGCCTCGTTTTCTGGCGCCCTGAATTCAAAGTCCATATAACCACCCAGATAGGTATTTCTTCCAAACCTCCTCAAAAATGGTTTTGTATATACTCCACCAAAAGCAGGAGCAAGTTTCTTTTCGGACAGTTCTGCACTTTTCCTAGCCAAATAAGACTCCTCTCCTGTCGCTTCTTTAACCACTGCTTCTTTCACAGAAGCAGGTGACTCTTCCGCTGTAATGTTTACATCCTTTTTTTGCACCTCTTCCTTTAAAGATGCGATCTCCTTTTCTTTTTGAACGTCCTTTTCAATTTGCTGCTTGAGTAAATCCTTTATCTCTTTCAATTCTTTTTCAAGCGTTTCCACCTTGCTTTTTAAGGTCTCTGCTTCCGGAGATTGCGCAAAGACATCAGAGACAAGAAACGATATAGCAAAAGATATTACAAAAAAAATAAAATAACGCATAATTAGTCCCCCTTTAGAGTAAATTAAATATCAACATCAGTTCAGAATGACATCTTACATTCAACTTATCGCCTAAATTATACCACGAACTTGCTTCCAGGCCTCTGATTTCGGATTCACTTCCCATGGTTTTATTCATATCAAATGAGACTCAGTCTCAGTATCATAAATAAATTTAATAAATTGTCAAGCATATTTTAAAAATAAACATTACAATAACTTGAAAGGAAGGTTTTGAAAGGGGGATAAACAAAAAAGGGTTGTGTGGTAATTACCACACAACCCTTTTGATTATTCGATATTACAGATTTACCGCTATCTATTCAACAATAGGCACAAATTCTCCAGAGGTGCCGCCATCGTTTGTATATACGGTTGGCATGTAAAAGGTATTTTCGGCGGCTTGATCTATCTTTTGATTACATTTTGGGCACCTTCTGTTGTGCGGGCCCCGGCTTATAAACCTTTTCCCACACATAAGGCAGCTCCTTTCTGCCTTATCGGCATAAACATTTTTCAAGGAAAGATTCTTTTCATTATATTTTTTCAGAATTTTACGCCTTGGTTTTTCTTTCTGCTGGACACTCACCACAATGAACTCCTAAAAAGGTTAAAATATAAAATTACAAATTTAGCTTAAAAAACAGAATTATATACAATATTGTTCCAAATAGGTAAATTATTTTTCAAAATATATACTAACTTCAAATAGTTCAAATACTTAAACCCAATATTATTTTTACTTGTATTTAAAGAGATGTAGCGTATAATAAATAACTTAATTTTCTAACAAACGGGGCGTAGCGCAGTTTGGCTAGCGCGCCTGCCTTGGGAGCAGGAGGTCGGAGGTTCAAATCCTCTCGCCCCGACCATTCCCCTCACAATCACACATGGCAGCATAGCCGCAATCAAAAAACTAGTGCGGATAAGGCACGTGACGAGTGGCAGGCTTCGTCGTGAGCTCAGCCGAACGGTAACAGGTGACGTTTTTTCCCGCCACTCGCCATTCGACACACGTCATTTTTCGATGAAACCATAAACTTGCTTTTCTGAATTGTAGAACTATCGCATTAGGCGTGTTATTATTTTTTCTTTTTAGATTTCACTACCCTTTTTGAAACGGACTTTTTTACTGCTTTCTTTGGTTTCGCAAGAGGTGCAGGGCGGCAGAGCAGTTCGCGTTTTGGGGCAAGCCGACCACACGAATCACAAACGTACTTCAAACTAACCACCTTGGGGACGCACACATCGCGGGGATCGCCTGAGACCGTCCCACAAAATTTGCAAGCAACAACTTTCTCTGCCACTACCGGGTTACACAGGTGACCTTTGTTAGTTGTTACCAGGCCGCATGTCTGACAACTATAAACATTACCCATAATTATCCTCCCTTTCTATCCATTTTTTCCCTGATTAGGATTATATAACGTTAATATATATTTTAACATCTCTTCTTCATTTGGAAAGACTTTTCTTAAAAAGGGAATGGCCTCCTCAACATTCCCCTGCTTTAAAAAAACGAGTCCTATATTACCATATGCAGCAATTAAATCTCCATCCAATTGAATAGACTTTTTATATTCTTCGACAGCCAGTTCATAATTTCCATTCCTATAGTAAACAGTGCCTAAATTGTTATGTAAGGCAGCATTGTCTGGATTGACGCTAATGAGAGTCTTATACTCAGTAACTGCGCGATTATAATCGCCCTTCATTTTATACGCCAGAGCAAGTGCGGCACGGACTTCATGATTCGATGGGAATTCATTGATCGCTTGATTGTATATTGATATAGCGCTGTCGTATTCCAGCACATCCATATATCTATTTCCCCTCAGCAATAAGCGAATATCATACGAAGCGCTTGTCATCCAACACCATGTTAAGGTGGATAATGTTATTAAACTCACGACTAAAAACCTTCTTTTCAGTTGAATAGTTTCCAATACTGGAACACGCTTGCTCTCAAGGAATTTTACAATTAACATGCCGAAACACAAACCCCACGCAGCGCCGAGAAATGTCTGAAAACTCCCCAGCCACTTTTGTGTGTAATACGCAACGATCAACCCGCCGAAGATGAGCATAAGCTCGTAATACCAGTTATAATTCCTTTGCTGCGGAATCAGCCATTTGAACCGTCGGGTAATCGATATTGCATTCAAACCCCATCTATAGCTTAATGTTCCATTCGGACAGGCATTGGTACAGGCAAGACACCGGATACAGTTCGCATTTACTACTGCGCTATATTGGGCAATTTCTTCATGAACCCAAATTCCCATAGTACAACTCTTGGTACAAGTCATACAACCCTTACACTCATTAACCTTCCGGATACGCCAGAAGCTGAAATTATCAAAGACTGCAAGCAAAGGCGCCCATGGACATACATACCGGCAAAACGCCCTCGAACCCATAAGATAAATAAACAGAAATGCATCAAACAGGACAAACAAAATAATGATAATTGGACTTCTGGGCAGGTCTACGGTCATTACCTGCGTCTCACCAAACCCTATGTGGAATTGCGGAGGACCGTAAATAAGCCAGAATTCATAGATGGCCGTTAATGTCTTCAGAAGAAAGACGTATTGGATAATGGTTGCATTGGAGTGGATGATCTTGGGGTTTATTCCAAACTTACCAAAAATTTTTAAGGCGCATTCCTGAAAGAAGGCAAAATGGCATCCCCATCCGCAAAAGAGCCTTCCAAAAAAAGCCGTCATGAGAACCACAAAAATGAAAAATGCGGCGGCGGAGTTTATTAAACCCATTCCGAAAAGGCTCACAACCCCGTTTAGACTGAACGTCCCGACTCTTTGACAGCCAAACTTATACCACAGGATGATGTGCACAACGACCAACAGATTCATCAAGAGCAGGACTAATAATCTTTTCCTGTTGATGTTCATATTACACATTACTCGGTAAATAACATTTTTATTTTAGAGCTTCCGACGTCCTTAATACTCCCTTTAAAGGTATAAAGATCCGGTCTTCCAAATATATCCTTGATATAAGCAATATAGGTAAAATTTGCAGGGACGGTAATATCTTCTTCTTCCTTGCCACTCCTGGGACCTGCAAGTTCAAATCTGACAGTTATATCTTTATCATCCCCGCTGTCGTTAATTATAACAATCCCCATATAAAATTCTTCATACGTTGAAAACTCGAATTCAAGGGATATCGGCAACGATGTCGGCTCAGTAGTAGTGGCAAATGCGCCCATCAATACAATATCGCCCGCCTTCGCATATTTTGCATTATGGGCTGGATTTTCGATGGCATGCCACTGGATTTTCCCTAAGGACTCATCATGCGTTTTGCTGAATGTCTCTTGTTGTAAAGAAGACAGGATTAAAAATGGGAAAAACAGCAGAAACACCGTAAACCATTTTGTTTTCGCAGTTTGTTTATACATATCCCCCCCCCTTTATAAAAAAATATAATAATGATAGGTACTCTGTCGCCTAAACCATACTACTCATACTTAGCACACTGCCGAGAACGCAAAGAAACCACATGAGAGTGGACTTCGTCGTGAGCGCTCAGTCGAACGATTAAGGCGCAGGTTTTTTGTGCAGAATCCACCAATACCCTATATCTTGCCTCTTACTTCCAGCTTCTCGCTTCTTGTTTCTAACTTCTAGCCTCTTTCCTCTTGCTTCTTATCCCTTGCTTCCAGCCCCCTCTGTAGCTTATCTTTTATCTGTGTAATCAGTGCAATCTGTGGTTTCTGTTTGTCTTATGTTTTTCTCAGCGCCCCAGCGCCTCTGTGGTTTGTCTTTCTATTATCAGTTTACTCGTCCTTTTCATCTCAATCTCTATCCCCCTCGATTCTTCCTCCTCCAGCTTCACCGTTGCTTTCGCCTTCTTATAGCGCATTTTCCTTGCAAAGATCACATACGTATCAGCCCCTAAACCTGTAAACTCAAAGAACCCATCCGCATCGGAGGACGT
>VGXX01000193.1 GCA_016873155.1 Planctomycetota bacterium
CAAATCTTCGACAATGAGCATGATTATATCGTGATTACCTATACACTCTCGTTACCTTCAAATATCGGGGAAGGGATATATTCTATTCCCTCTTTTACACTTTCTTACAGAAGTGAAGTCGACAAGACCGAAGGAAAGTCCGCCTCCTCGCCCGTTGCAATTAAAAAGGTACCCTTACTTGTTGAAGGAAAGGTGGATAAAGATGTCATCACAATCGGTGATCGGATTAACTACGCCCTCACAATACGGCATGAGAAGAATGTAAGGCTGGTATGGGAAAACATTGAAAAGCTGAATTTTTCCCCCTTTGATATTTTGAAAAAAGATATAGAAAAAACGGCGGAAGGAAATATTGAAAAGATATTGATCAACTACACGCTTTCTTTGTATGAGTTCGGAGGGAAAAAGAAGACGCCTGAGATTCCTGAACTTACCATTTTATATTACAAAGAATCGCAAACGCAATCCGGTGAGAAAAAGGGCGATGCCTCCCTCATCGAGACAAAGGAAGCCAAGGTCGACCCAATTCCTGTTATCGTTAATAGCCTTTTGAAGGCTGTAGACGTGCCTCTGGAGGGACTCAAGGGTCCGCTGTATTATTCAAAAAAGGATGTCTTTCTAAGGGGGTACGTAACCATAGGCATCGGGGTGGCTTTATTACTCTTTTTAGGCGTAACGGCCTTGCGTTCAATGGCAGGGTGGTTATCGCCGGTTTTACCGAAACCTGTGACTGAAACGCCAAAAATCGCCCTGGAAAGATTACAACACGCGGTGGCATCGTTCCGGTTTACCGGTGAAGAAAAACTAAATCGAACAAACGTACAAGACATTAATAAGGCTCTAAGAACATATATAGGCACACTCCTGGGTATTTCAAATGAAGCGGCCCAGTCCGTCACAACGACGGATTTCTTCAATTATGACACGCAAAAAAGATTGACAGGCGAAATTTCAACTACTGCCAGGGCTGTATTAAAACAAATTGATACCGTTGTGTACGGCAGACAAATAAAGAAAGAAATGGTTGATAAGATATTACAGGGAATTGAAGAAATAATAAAACAAACAAGTCCGATGTTTGTGAAACACTGACCTGCGTAAAGCAGTTTACATATTAAATAATTTATAGTTTTTTGATGATATAGGAGATGTGAAAAATGGAAACTTTAAAACAAGAGGCAATCAGAGTGATTTCAAAATTGCCTGATACTGCAAACATTGACGATATTATGTATGAGCTTTACGTGATTGATAAGGTGAAAAAAGGCAGGGAAGCAGCAAAACGCGGTGAAACGATTTCAGTAGAAGATTTAAAAAGAGAAATGCAAACGTGGTAGAGTGGACAGATCCAGCAAAACAAGACTTAAAAGCGATTCATGACTACATTGCAAGGGATTCCACATTCTATGCGAAAAAGGTATCGTTAGAAATCGTTGAGAAATCCGAGAAATTAAATATCTTACCAGAAATTGGCAGAGTAGTTCCAGAAATAGGGGATACCAGGATTCGAGAATTAATAATATATTCTTACCGTCTTGTTTATGAAATATTTCCTGACAAGATTGAGATCCTTGCATTAATTCATGGCAAAAGAGATTTTTCAAGAATAAATCTGGAAAATTTAAGAAAACAAGAAGGGCAGTAATTTGAATGTTATCTTGAACATGAGTTTTGATTTTTTTAAATCTAAATTGGATCAAACTCTAGGTAAACATACATGATCCTTGAAACCCCCTGGCTGCTTTTGATTCTCATCCCTTTTGGTTTGTTATGCCTTTTTTGGAGAGGAAAGAAATTTCTTGGGTATTCGAGTCTCTACCATGTAAAGGAGCCAACCGGGTTCAGAAAGATTGTAACGAAATTGCCTAAACCCGTATTTTTTAGCGCCGTGTTTTTTGCAATCATCGCCATTTCACACCCTCAGACGAAGTATTACCAAGAGGAAACGACTTTGCGTGGAAGGGAGATTGTCCTTTCCGTAGACACCTCTTTTAGCATGACAGGAACAGCCATAGATACTATCAAAAAGATCGTTGGAGATTTTATAAAGAAACGACCGAACGACCTTATAGGCATTACCATCTTTGGCACGGACGCAGCCCTCATTGTTATTCCCACGATGGAAACTCAATTGCTTGAAAGATCCTTGGAACGCGTTCAGGCGTCTCAGGTCGGTTATCAGACTTCTATCGGAGAAGGACTCTTTACCTCCATCGCTGCGATGTTTGAAGAGGAGATGGGAAAGAAATTTACCATTAAAGAGTTAAGAAACGGCATTAATAAACAATATCTTGATGATTATGCCATTTCGTTTGTCAAAGAAATGGAGAAACGGGATGTGCTCAAAAACAAACTCATCATCCTGTTTACAGATGGGATATACAATATCGGCATTTCACCCGACAGACCGCTCCGGCTGTTGAAAAGGATGGGGATAAAAGCGTACGTCGTGGCAGTCAAGGCGTCTGACGTTACCGGCGTGGATCCAGAAGTCGCCGCCCAGCATATTGAGGAATTACAGGAGGCCGTTGAGTCAACGGGCGGAAAGTATTTTCATGCCGAGAATTTCGAGGAGGTTGCCAGATTTTACGATGAGATTGATTCCATTGAAAAAGACAAGATTGTCATAGAAACCGTTTCAAAGAAAAAAGATCTTTTTGTCTATCCCACAATTGCAAGTATTTTCTTTCTCCTGGTTTCTATTTTTATCGAAAACGTCTGGATGCGAATTCCATAGCACATGATCAAAGGTTGCTTTGTGTATTTCAAAGCATTGCATTAAATTCTTACAGGAGGAAAATATGTCATTAAAAAATCTTACCAAGTTATTTCTGCTGATGCTTGCCTGCTGCTCGATGTTTTATGGCTACGTGTCCTATAAAAAATACAGTACCATGGCACGAGTGGAGGGAAAGATTAAAATGGGAAGATACCAGGATGCCCTAAGTTCCATACAGCAATTAGAGAATTCTTTAATGTTCAGAATTTTAAGCAAGGCGGAGAAGAAAGACCCGGTGATTGCTTATAATAAAGGGGTATTGTATAGCCTGATGGAAAACAGAAAAAAGGCAGGCGCTGAGTACCGAAAGGCTATGGAAACAAACGATCCTGTGTTGAAGGCGAGGGCGATTTATAACAATGCGAACCTCATTGCAACCGACATGGATTTTTCTACCGCAGCTATGCAATATGCAGAGGTGCTGAAGATTGATGCAAACGATTTCCAGGCAAAGAAAAATCTGGAACGGATGCGATTAGGTGAACAGCAGTTTAATACCATGTTTAGCCCGGAGCGACAAGAGCGTGAAGACAGGATTGAGGCATTGAAACTTATTCCGTGGGGCACGAAGTACAGGTATAGCGGAGAGCAAAAGATACGGTGGTAACACCGCACTTGTGCCAATTGTAATTAGCGAAGATTTACGATTTGGGATTTACGGTTTACGATTTTTATGGATAAAATACAACTTCAGAATAGAACCAAAAATTTCGCAGTGAGAGTCTTCAAATTGATTGAAAAGTTGCCTAAATCAAGAGGAGTTGAAGTTATTTCTTATCAACTTATAAAAGCATCAACCTCTGTCGCGGCTAATTACAGAGCCGTATGCAGAGCCAAGTCGAAAGCTGATTTCATTAATAAATTAAAAGTTGTTGAAGAAGAAGCCGATGAATCATTATTCTGGCTTGAATTCATTTCCGAAGTGGGACTTATTGAGCAAAAATTATTAACTAATTTAATAAATGAAGCAAGTGAGCTTGTGGCAATTTTTACAGCAGCCCTTAAGACCTTAAAACAGTAAAAATCGTAAATCTTAAATTGTAAATTGTAATTTTTATTGACATGTTATTTTTCAATTACGAAGAATATAAAATTATTGTTTATGCCATTTCCGGCTTGATTTTTCTCTTGTATTTATTTCTTTACCGGAGAAAAACGGCGTGGTTAAAGGCCTTTGGGCAAAAGTCTTTCATAAACAGGTTTAGTAAAATTCCTAAAATCTACCGGAATATTTTGAAAGGGGTGAGCATCAGCGCTGCCTGTTGTGGTTTGGGTTTGGTAGTCTTACAACCCAAGTGGCAGACGACATACGACCATTATGAAAAAGAAGGCCTGGAAATAGTCTTTGTCCTCGATGTTTCGATTAGCATGCTTGCGGAAGATGTGAAACCCAATCGACTGCAGCGTGCGAAGATGGAAATAGCCAACCTCGTCCATGGGTTGGAAGAAGACCGTGTCGGTCTAGTGGTCTTTGCAGCACGGGCATTTTCTCTGTTACCGTATCCGACCAATGACTACGACAGGGTCTTTCTGCGCATCTTGAACATGATCAACGAAAACTACGTGCGTTTTGTGCCTTATGGGACGAATATAGGCAATGCGTTTATCCTGGCAATGAATACGTTCAGCAAAGATAACGCAAAGAAGGTAATGATACTTCTTACCGATGGTGAAGAACAGATTATCACACGAAGCCAGGTCGCAGAGGCTGTAAAGCTGCTGTTGGAAAGGAGGGACATTGCTATCTATGTTGTTGGCATTGGAGATCCCGAGAAGGCTTCGCCAATCCCCAGAAGGGATAAAGAAGGAGGTGTTACCGGTTACGAAATCACGGAAGATGGAGAAACCATTTATACCAAACCCAATCCGGCATTTTTACGAGAAATTACCGAAATGGTAGGTGGAACCTATCAGCATGACGCTACGGGCGATGAACTTAAACGCATCTTCGGACAGGTTATTGAAAAGCACAAAAATATTATAGGGATTAAAAAGAAAACGATTATTAGGGATGTTTCTCAGTATTTTCTGGGAGGTCTACTGGGATTACTCGCTTTGTATTTTATTCTATGAGGGATTGACAATAAATAACATGAACAACTTCATGTTACTGTGCCATCAGGGCTAAAGCCCCGGTATGATGCGTATACACTAACCCCAGCCTTAAAGCTGGGGTTAGTGTTGAGGTATAGAAGGGAGGAGGTTCTACACCTCAAGAGACCATCAACCCATTTCAGACATAATGAGAAGGTTTAGAAATCCTTGAAAGCTTTTTCATCCATTGGGAAAATCTCATCTGCGTCAGACTCTGACAGGGTTTTCTTACCGTTTCCATGACCGTTGCCATTTCTTTTCATGTGAACGATATGCTCATCATTCAATCTATTGTGTGATACCTTTTTATCAGGTATGCCTGGTTTGTTATATACCCTTTCATTCTTCGCAGCGGGTTTTTTGATTATCAGAGGTTTGTTTTCTTTTGGTTCTTCTTCTTTATTTCCAACCTCGCCGGCAATCCTATCTACCAGCGAGAG
>VGXX01000194.1 GCA_016873155.1 Planctomycetota bacterium
CGGAAAGATTTAAATGTGAATTATGGTGATGATAGGTTGCGTGTGAGTGTGCGTCCTTATGGGAAATTATTACGTGCACCTTTGTACCGCTTATCCCGGCGCGTTTAACCTTTTCTGCCGATATTTCATAGCCGTGAAGGTGGAGTTGTGCCAGTTGTTCTTGTAGAAAATTAATGTCCAGCCCTGCATCAACGAAGGCGCCAAGGATCATGTCCCCGCTGATGCCTGAAAAACAGTCAAAATATATAATCTTCACTAAAACTCCTTGGTTTTTAAATTAGGCTGCCTTTTTCAGCAACTTGTAAGGGTTGAAGATTTTCAACCCCTACATTGAAATTCATGAACATAAATAAGATTATCACAGATGCTAGCACACGTTTTATGATGAGTCAATGAAAAACGAATCCATTTTTATTGACTTATTCAGGTTCGTTTATATAATGCAATTTCTTAATATAATTAATGCTTTCGCCACCAAGCCACTGAGTCACAAAGTAACGTCGAATATCGAAGAAATGTTTTATAATTGTTATTTTTGTGCCTTTGTGCCTTAGTGGTAAAATATTTAAAAAATACAATGAATATTGGCATATTTGGCGGGTCATTTAATCCGATTCATATTGGTCATCTCGTTGTTGCAGAAGAGGTATTTCAGCAGCGGGGATTGTC
Organism: Planctomycetota bacterium; assembly: GCA_016873155.1. Lineage (GTDB taxonomy): Bacteria > Planctomycetota > Brocadiia > Brocadiales > Brocadiaceae > Wunengus. The sequence goes on from VGXX01000194.1 coordinate 670, forward strand.
AAAGGTGATATTTATGCCTACCGGGATATCTCCCCATAAGGAATCAGGTGATTTAATAGATTCTTTTCATCGGTATCAAATGGTAAAAAGTGCAATAGGCGACAACGAGCATTTCGAGGTTTCTGATATAGAAATTAAACGGTCCGGGAAATCCTATACCATTGATACAATCAGGGTTTTAAGGGAGCTATACGGAGATGAACACAATTTGTATCTTATTATGGGAACTGACATGATAAGTGAAATAAGTACATGGAAAGACATTAACACACTTTCCGGGATGTGTCGTTTTATCGTAGTAAATCGTTCCCCGATTCCAGCAAATGGAATTTCTAAATCTCCGTCTCTGGAATGCGGACTCAGGGGGATTAAGGTATTTTCAGATGAAAAAATAGCAGAGATCGGGAGACTAAAAGTCACAATACCAACCATTGGTATATCCTCCACTGAAATCAGGGAGAGATTACACAGTGGACGGAGCATACGATATTTAGTTCCTCGGTGTGTGGAAGATTATATTAGAACTCATAATTTGTATGGAAGATGTTAAAAATGAAATATGTAAAATATATATTTATACTATGCTTCTTTTTTTCGGTTAGTAGCATAAGTTTTGCCCAGGGAAATATTGTGGACTATTTCCTGAAAAGCCCTGACGCCTGGGATAAAACAAAGAAATTAATCCACAAAGAACCGACAAAAATTATTATTGCCGGTGGACTAGATGGCTTGGGATTTAACCTTGCAGAATTAACGGAGGGAGATGAAGTAGCCCTGGTTTTCATAGACACACAGAAATCTGAAAAAATGAAACGAGAAGGTTTTTGTAAAGCAGAGGATAAACTATTACAGGGTAAAAACAGGGTCGTATCTGTGATTACCAGGAATTCCGGGAATCGTACACAATTTCACTATAAATTTATGCTGCAAAGGAATATTAACAATGAACCGATTACAATATATTATAATGGGAATGCCGTTCTGGAAAGTACATACGATGGCAGTCAGCCAGTTAAAGATATTTCCAATCTATCAGGGATTGAACTGTGCGAAATTGAGATTCATGATTGGTAAAGTTTGTATGCATAGATTTATAACTCAACAATTAAAAATCCTGTTAATCCTGTCTAAATAACATTTGTATATGCAAAATAGGGTGCCCGCTGTCCTTATTTACGATGCCAGGTGCAGTCTATGTTGTGGGTGCATGAAATGGATTGAATTACACGCCATACAGAAGGATGCCTTTGAGTTCATCTCATGTCAATCAGAGGAACGCAAAAGTCGGTTTCCGGAAATAACAGATGAAGCCTGCCAAAAATATTTCCACATAGTGCTTTCCAATAATAAGATATTAGCGGGAGACAAGGCATTACCAGAGGTGCTCAATCGGTTGAAGGGTTTTCGGTGGCTATCTATACTATTCAAGACGCCTATAATCAAGTCGTTTTTGTATGCTATTTATCGGTGGGTTGCCAACAACAGGTTCATCATTTCGCGGACTATAAAACCGCTGACTGAGGAATAAGTAAATATTATTCTAATACTTTTCTTACAAATCCGCCATTTGCATCTAACCTTTTTTTGGCTTCCGCATATTCTAAGCCCAGTTTCTGCATAACAATGGCAACTTTTGCATTGCCATAGGCATCTGTTAGCAATTTTTTGGCATCGTCCCGGCTGACACCCGTAACAACCGTAATAATGCGTTCGGCGCGGTCAGTGAGCTTTACATTCATGGCCTTCAGGTCGACCATAAGGTTTTCATATATCTTGCCTAGCTTGATCATAGTCGCAGTTGACAGCATGTTCAGAATGAGCTTGGTGGCTGTGCCGGCCTTCATGCGGGTCGAGCCTGTTATGACTTCAGGTCCTACAATTGGTCTGATGATAACGTCTACTTCAAAATTTGGCGTGGTTTCCAGGTTGCAGCACAGAAAGACGGTCTTTGCATTGCGCCTCTTTGCCTCAAACAAAGCGCCCATGACGTACGGGGTAGTACCGCCCGTTGTGATGCCGACAACCACGTCACGGTGGGTCACCTCTTTTTGTTGAATATCTTTTGCGCCATTTTCAGGAAAATCCTCGGCTCCTTCGATTGACTGAAATACGGCCCTCTCGCCGCCAGCGATGATTCCAATGACCATATTGGGGTCGGTGCTGAAAGTGGGCGGACATTCAGATGCGTCCAATATACCAAGCCTTCCGCTGGTTCCGGCGCCAACATAAATGAGACGCCCGCCTTCTTTGGAAATAGCGCCAACGATCAGGTCAACAGCCTTTGCAATGCTTTGTCGTTCTTTATGCACCGCAGAAAAGACCCTTGCATCCTCGGCGTTGATGATGTCGATAACCTCCAGGGTGGTCTTGCTGTCAATGGTAATGGTGCGTGGATTGCGTTGTTCGGTGAGTAGTTTGGAACGGTCTTTTATTTCCATGTTGATGCGTATATTAGCAATGTCGCTAAAGATTGTCAAAGAATATTTACAAAAGAAGGTATGCGTGTTATAAATTAGGTTAAGTTTTAAACGGCAAAACCCAACGACTCCCCTTTTGCACGGGAATAACTTTTATTTTAACCCACCCCTGTATCCCCTCCCAGGAGGGGACTTTAATTCCCCCTTGTCAAAGGGGGATTCAGGGGGTTGTTATTCCCCTCTAGAGAGGGGTAGGGGTGTGTTGGTTAATAAAAGATTGAAATTCCTTAACATGAACTTAGAGAACAAACTCAAAAATCTTCCTACTTCGCCCGGCGTTTACCTCATGAAGGATGCCAAACACAAGGTAATCTATGTGGGTAAGGCAAAGAATTTGAAAAACCGTGTAAAAAGCTATTTTCAGAAAAGCACAGACGACAGGCTCTACACGGAATATCTGGTGCGACGTGTCGCCGATATTGACTTTGTTCTTACCGAGACTGAGAAGGAAGCCCTTATTCTAGAGAACAACCTTATCAAGCAATTTAAGCCCAAATTTAATATCAACCTCCGCGATGACAAGACCTTTATAAGCATCAAACTGGAGGTCAACAAAAAATTCCCTTATCCAAAGGTAGTGCGGCAGATTGAGGATGATGGCGCGATGTATTTCGGCCCTTATGCCTCTTCGAGGGCGGTAAGGGAGACGTTGCGGTACATTAACGATACAATTCCCATCCGAAAGTGTCCTGATAATGTATTTAAAAGCAGGGTAAAACCCTGCCTTTATTACCAGATTCATAAGTGCCTGGGGCCGTGTTGTGACCTGATGGATGAGGTTACGTATCAGGAACTGATAGACCAGGTAGTCTTGATTCTAAAAGGCAAGCAGGAAGACCTTATTGCTATACTGAAACAGCAGATGTATGAGGAATCCAGGGCAATGCGGTACGAAAAGGCCGCAAAGATACGAGACCGCATTCGGGCTATTGAAGAAACCGTGGAAAAACAGAGGATTCATTCCATGACTTTCGTAGACCGCGATGTCTTCGGTTATTATATGGCGGGTAATGAGGTGTATATTGAGGTTATGTTCATTCGGTCGGGAAATATGGAAGATGTGGCATCGTATCATTTCTCTACAAATCATAGTACCATAGAGGAGGTGTTCCGGTCGTTTCTCAACCAGTTTTATAGTCAGACAAGATTTATACCGTCAGAGGTTATTATCCCTGTGGAATCAGCAGATGCCAGATTGCTTGAAGAATGGCTCTGTGAAAGAAAAGGCAAGAAAGTCGAAGTTATACACCCTCAGAGGGGAGATAAGGTGAGACTTATTGAAATGGCACAAAAAAATGCTGAGAATGCCTATCTGGTATCACGTGTTCACGAAGTGGACTTCGCAAGGACGCTACACAGCCTGAAAGAAACCCTAAAACTTAGACAAGTACCGGAACGTATCGAGTGCTTCGATATTTCCAATATATTCGGCAGGCAGGCCGTTGGATCAATGGTTACATTCGAATATGCTAAGCCGAACAAATCCAGATATAAAAGATTTAAGATAAAAACCGTTGGGCAGATTGACGATTATGCCATGATGTATGAGGTGTTAACACGGCGATATAAAAGGGCGGTGGAAGAAGGTGATTTGCCCAACTTGATTATAGTGGACGGCGGCAAGGGGCAGTTAGGTGTGGCATTGAAAGTATTTGAGGAACTGGCAATAGGTAATGTTGACTTGATTGCCCTGGCAAAAGGCAGAACTGAAAGTGTTATAACAGGTGAAAAGATTGGTGAACAGGTCTTTTTGCCTCATATATCAGAACCCATCATGCTCAGTCCGTCTTCGCCTGAACTCCTATTCCTTGATAAGGTACGTGACGAGGCGCATCGCTTTGCAATTACCTACCATAGAAAGCTTCGTGATAAGGAGTATTATAAATCGCCATTGGATGAGATCCCCGGAATTGGGGCGGCACGTAAAAAGGCATTAATGAAGTGCTTTGGCAGTATTGAAGGCGTCCGAAACGCAACAATCGAACAATTAATCGAAATCAGCAAACTGCCGCCAAAGCAGGCAAATGATATATTTAATTATTTTCACAAGACACAAGTAACGACTATTTAGCCGCGAATAAACACAAATTGACACGAATGGTTCTTGCTGGTTCAGTC
>VGXX01000195.1 GCA_016873155.1 Planctomycetota bacterium
TGATGGGTTCGTTTCACTTAACCCATCCTACATTATTGTGGCAGACTAATAACTAGAAACTGCAAACTGCATGATGCTTTTAAATATTCCCAATCTGGAAAGAGATAAGATTTTAGCTCCATTCACCACATACAAAATCGGTGGGCCGGCGGATTTGTTTGTAGAGGTTCATACGGTTGATGAATTGGTACATGCCTTATCAGAAGCCAGTCGCAACCGCATTCCCTTTTTTCTGCTGGGTTGTGGGGCTAATATCCTGGTTACTGATAAAGGATTTCGAGGGCTGGTTATCCGTAATCGGGCAAATAAAATTACATTCCTCGATAATGGAAAGGTGCTTGCAGAAAGTGGCGCAATAGTTGACGATCTTATAGAACAGTCCAAAAACTTTGGATTGTCTGGGTTTGAACACTTTGTCGATATTCCAAGCACCGTTGGCGGGGCGATGTGGCAGAACCTGCACTTTTTATCGCCCGATAGAAAACGGACGGTGTTTATTGAGGAAATCGTCCAGACAAGCCGCATACTTACGGAAGAGGGGCAGTTTCGTACGGTCGGGGTCGATTACTTTCAGTATGGATATGATACGAGTATCCTGCAGGTACGCAAGGATATTGTGCTCGAAGTTACCTTCCAACTCAGCCCAAAGCCGAAGGAAGAAATTCTTCAAGTGATAGACGCAAATCTAGCCTGGCGACGCGCTAAACAGCCGCTATTAGCTGAGTTTCCTAGCTGCGGTTCGGTGTTTAAAAAAATCGAAGGTGTTGGAGCGGGCAGGTTGATTGAACAAGCCGGGCTTAAGGGAAAACGTATTGGCAGAGCGGAGGTTTCTCCAAAGCATGCGAACTTTATTGTCAATATGGGCAATGCAAAGGCTTCTGACGTTTTAGACTTAATTAAGTACGTGCAGGATGAAGTAAAACGAAAACTTGGATATATGCTGGAAACTGAAATTACGGTGGTTGGCGAGGCGTAGCTATGGAAAATAAGACAGGATGAACAGGATTTACACGATAGGCAGAGAATGAGAAATTGAGAGGTTGAGAAGTTGGGAAGTTGGGATAATGAAAAAACCGGAAGACGAGAAGTTGGGAATCTCCCAACCTCTCATCCTCACATCTTCTAAATAATCTAATCTGAGCAATCTGCGAAATCTGTAGTTTACGACTTTAGCTGACCTTTACGGAAATCTGCCTCTGCTTTACTGCTTCCTTCTTTTGCAAGGTAATCTCAAGCACACCGTTTTTGTACTCTGCCGTTACCTTGTTTGTGTCCACAGAACTCGGAAGGTCAATGGAACGCGAGAAGCCTCCATAGCGTCTCTCCATACGGTAATAGTTTTTCCCCTTTTCCTCTTTTTCTTCCTTTTTCTCGCCCTTGATTAAGAGGACGTTGTCCTTCACGGAAATATCGATTTCCTTTGGATCGATACCGGGGATTTCCGCCTTTACGGTGAATTTCTCGTCCGTTTCCGCTAGATCAATGGGTGGTATCCATGCGCCGGTTTCCATTCCAAAATCAGAAATGTCCCCGCTCTTGAAAAACCGGTCCAGCATCCGATTCATTTCATTCTGGAGTGACGAAACGGTGGGTAAATGCGACCACTTTATCAGCTCTCTTGCCATAACACATACCTCCTTACAAAAATGACAGTGAAATAAAATATATAAATAAATACGTTTGTTTTTACAGAAAGCAAAACCTATGCCTGAGATTAGCTTTAAATGTTTAGTGGTAAATAATTCATTGCAACACAAAAAGTTATGAAAAAGTTATGATTTAAAAATATTATTTAGCAACATAAACAATTTCTGTCATTTTGGCAGGATCGTTTTGTAAGGTGTCATCTATAGTATTGCGCTGTAAAAACTTCTTTTTTTTGTAAGTTTTTTTAACACCCCCCTGTGTCCCCCCTTGTGAAGGGGGGAATTGGGGGGTTCTTTGGTTGCGGCTATGCTGCGCTATGAAAGTAATTTTTAATTTCCTTGAAAGGTTTGTCAAAATTTGATTTATTCTATCTTATGGAAATTAACAGAAATACAATAATTAGAGACCTGATAGAGTCGCATCCGGAGACACTTGCAGTTTTCAAGAAGTACAATCTCGTCATAGCCGGTGGTGTTCGGGGGCCTAATGAACCGATTGCCTTTTTTGCAAAGGCACATGAGGTGGATTATGACACCCTTGTGAAAGAACTCAACGAGGCTATCGAAAAGGGCGGCGGTGAGCATATTGAAATTCCAGCGATGGAAGAGGATAAGATTTACGAAAAATTTGTTAAAACGGCCATCGTTTTAACTCTTACCGTAGGCGTGACGTTTGGCGCCATTATACTCAGTTATATCGCCGTTAAATTAAACTTCAATTCAATCTATTATGCGCTTATTCAGGCGCACGGCCATGCTCAGATTTATGGATGGGTGGGACTTTGCATTATGGGCTTTGCCCTCTATATTATTCCGAGGGTAAAGAATACCGAACTCAGACACAGGAGTTTGGCGAATATCTGTTATGGATTTGCCGTTGTTGGCATTTCCCTAAGAACTGTTGTACAGCCCTTACCTTATAGTACCCTCAGGTTTTTGCTTCCACTATCAGCCATTTTTGAGATCATCGCGATTTTCCTGTTTGTACTTATTATTTTAAGTACCATTTTGGCAAGCAAGGCAAAGGTAGGTATCTTTGATAAATTCTTTAAGGCGGGGATTATCTGGTTTCTTATCGCTACTTGCATGAATCTGGGAATGAACGTTTATTTATACCAGCATGCCCTGTATGAAATTCCAAAGTCGTTTTTCAGTCCTTATGTGCATCTCTATCTCTTTGGTTTTGTGCTCATGTTTATCTTTGCTATCAATGTAAGGACGGTATACGCCTTTCTCGATATAAAGCCTGTCAGGGAAAAGGCGGTCAACTTGACCTTCTGGATTATAAACATTTCGATTCCGATTTATTTTATTACACACTTTCTGGCAGAGAGAAACATCGTGGCGTTGCGATTATCGCAGGCTGTTGCATTTCCCATAGGTTTTGCTCTTTTCACGTTTATCTATGGACTGCGTGTTTTCGAACGATCCACAAAGGAACTGCAAGATGTGGTTATGGACAGGAGTTACGCAAAAACTATTCGTGCCGCATATCTCTGGCTTATTGTCAGCGCCGTTATTCTGCTTGTTATGCCATTTTTGGGACACGGTACAGAAGTGCAAAGAAGATTTCACGGTTCTCTGAACCACGCTATCACCGTGGGATTTATCACGATGATGATTATTGGTTATGCCTCTAAAATGATTCCGACATTTAAAGGGATTAACATGTACAGTATAAGATTGTCGAACATTACCTTTATACTGTTGAATACAGGATGTTTTTTGAGGGTATTTTCTCAGATATTGGTTGGTACGAGCGGAAGAACCATATTTTATGGTACGATGGGGACATCTGGCTGGTTTGAATTGGCAGCTCTTGGTATTTTTGGATATAACCTGTGGAAGACCATGAATGCTGTACAGGAGTCAAAACCATCGGTAACCAAAAAATTAACCGAAGTTACGAAAGATACGAAGGTCTTTGATATTGTCGACCAATATCCGGATACGCTTCAGATATTCCTCGACTTTGGATTCAAACAGATGGCCAATCCCGTTATGCGGAATACCATGGGCAGGGTTGCAACTATTGATATGGCGACCAAGATGCACAATGTGGATATAGACAAATTCCTCAATGCCCTGAACGATAAGATTGCTGCAAAAAAGTAGTTTCCTGTGCACCATCTATGCAATGATATTGAAAGATACATAAAAACATTACAAACCAAAACCCTGTTGTTACTGAGATTGATACCTGCCAATCAGCGTTACACTTCCATATCCAGGTTAGAGAAAAAGGCCCCGATTCCCGTGTTTTTAACATCCCTGGCAGCGTCTATTTTAATGCTCAGGAATTTCAAAGTTACAGTTGTAGCGCGAACTTCAGTTCGTATAGGATATAAGCGAACTGGAGTTCGCTCTACATTAAAAACGTAATAGCACAAAATTCCTGTTATTCAAAGGAGATAAATTTATGAAATTGACCAGTTCTGCTTTTGAACATGAAGGAAAGATACCTGCTAAATACACGTGCGATGGAAGGAACATTCTTGCAGAAACACAGTTAATGGGGAGGTATGAGCGGCTTTCATGATAAAGACATTTATTCGTGATATTCCGAAGGCAGAACTTCATATTCACATTGAGGGTTCACTGGAGCCTGATTTGATGTTTGAGATTGCAGAGCGAAATAAACTGGCATTTCCTTTTAATTCCATAAAAGAAGTGCGCAGCGCCTATCAATTTACTCACCTTAAATCATTTCTGGATGTTTACTACGAAGGCGCCAGCGTACTGATGCAAGAGCGGGACTTCTATGATATGACCTGGGCATATCTGAAAAGGGCGCGTGCCCAGAATGTACGGCATACTGAAATATTTTTTGATCCGCAGACCCATACCAACAGAGGTATATCATTTGAAACAATAATTACCGGCATACACCGCGCTTTGGTGGATGCGCAGCGGCACCTCGGTATCTCTTCAAAACTTATTATGTGTTTTTTGCGGCACCTCAGCGCTGATTCAGCAGCGGAGACACTGAAGCAGGCGCTGCCATTTAAGGAATGGATTGTAGGGGTCGGGCTTGATTCGTGTGAGGTAGGCCACCCGCCGGAGAAATTTACCCGTGTATTCGATAAGGCGCTGGAAGAAGGATTTGTAACTGTTGCCCATGCCGGTGAAGAAGGTCCTGCCGAGTATGTCCGGCAGGCATTGGAAAAACTCAGGGTATCACGCATTGATCATGGGGTTCGCTGTGTTTCTGATACGCAATTGGTGAAAAAGCTGGTAGAAGAGCGGGTGCCATTAACCGTTTGCCCTCTTTCTAATGTAAGGCTTCGTGTCTTTGATTCCATAAAAAAACACAACTTAAAACACATGCTGGATATGGGACTTTGTGTAACCGTGAATTCCGATGACCCGGCTTATTTCGGCGGTTATATAACAGAGAATTTCCTGGCCGTCCAGGAAGCGCTGAATCTGGACCACAACGACATATATCGTCTGGTAAAAAATTCATTCGAGGCGACATTTCTTGATAAACAAAGGAAACAGGGTTTAATAACTGAACTGGATACTTTTATATCCGGATATAACCAGAGAGGTGTGGGAAGACGTAAAGGAGATACTTTTACGCATAC
>VGXX01000196.1 GCA_016873155.1 Planctomycetota bacterium
TCTGCAACTTTTTTCTTGGAGTTAATGAGCAATAACCCGTTTTCATGTAACCCGTCCAATACATTAATTACTTCCAATAAAGTAGGGTCTTGTACAATAACGTAATTTGGTTTATATACCTGGCTTCTGATACGGATAGGTTTGTCACTGATCCTTACAAATGCCTGAACAGGCGCCCCCATTCTTTCAGATCCAAACGATGGAAACGCCTGGGCATATTTCCCATCGCTGTGGGCTGCAAATCCCAATAACTCTGCCGCTGTTACAGAGCCCTGTCCCCCGCGTCCATGAACTCTTATTTCAATCAATGATACATACCTCCTGCCTTCAGTATTTTTAAGTTGATATGTTGGTATCTTACAAAAAATATTTTGACACTTCCCCGTTTTTACGAGGACAAGTTTAGCAAAAATTTACGATTTACGAATTACGATTTGAGACTTCGTCGTGAGCACTCAGTCGAACGATTGAGAAAATCCTAAATCTGAAATCGTAACTCAGTCCCTGTTGATTCTGGCTCGTCCAGGTTATGATATACTTCTCAAAATTACCCGCGCCGGGCTTCCGTCACAATCCTTTATTTTTAGCGGCAATGCAATTAGCTCGTAGTTTCCGGCTTTTACATTGCTCAAATCGAGCCCTTCGATAAGGACGACGCCGTTTCTCAAAAATATGTGGTGGGTGTCGGCAGGTTTATTCCCAAATTTTTCAACAGAAAGATAATCTATTCCTACAACTTTTACACCGCTGTCTACCAAATGCTGCGCGGCCTCTTTTGTAATATAAACAAAGTCTTTTTTAAATTCCTGAAGTTTCCAAAAGGTAGAGTTAATGGTCTTGAAAATAACCCTTTCGCTGTTTTTTAATTTTAATGGTTTTATATCCTCTAAATCAATCTTTTCTTTATTTTTTACATCAAATACCGTTGCGTTCCCAACGAGATAATCTAAAGGGATTTGATCGATCCTGATACCGCCTTCTTCAAAATGATAGGGAGCATCAATATGGGTTCCGCAATGTGAGCCGAATTTTAATTCGGATACATTACAGGAATTGCCCTGAGAAATCAAGCGTGATTTTCGAATGGATACGGTCGGGTCGGAAGGCCATGTGATGAGTTTATCTGATATGGTAAGAGTGACATCGTAGATGTTCATTTTTTGTGGTGTGCATGTTCAATTTTCGGGAATAAATTTCTTAGAATTAATTAGCCTCGCTAGTGATTTATGTGGCAGGCGGCGAGGGGTTCATATTACGGGTGGGTTTACATGGGCATAGGGTTGTCACACAGGTTATTCATAAATCTGAGGGTTATCGGGAAGTGAGCGTTGCGGCAAAGCGTAGAATTTCGTTTTTATTGATGTCTGAGGTGAGGCAATAAGTTGAACCGTCTTCTTCCCATATTACAGAGTTAAATCCCTTGTAACTTCCTATATAAAATTCTTTGAGACCGAGTCGTGTTCTTTCAAGATCTCTGATTGGTAGGCCGCTGTTGCGTATAATTTGGAGCGAAAGTTTATTGCCTCCCTTGTCGAAAACAACACAAGGACTGCTTGTTCCACAGAATTTTACCGGTATGCCGCCTGCGATACTGACTCGCTCTGCATTGAGCAAAGGAGATGAATTGCCAAGCTTAGTATTTATGGTATTGCCGAGATATTTATTTACATTGCCCACAACCGAGGTTTTTTCATTAAATACCAGATTGTCATTTACCGCTACGACATGATTTTTTACGGCGTTGTCGACAATAGACGTGGAATCGATATTATAATTATAATAATTAGCATAATAAAAAACGCCGCCCGCTATCGAAAGGAGAATGGATGCTGCTATTGCATATAACCGGGGTGAAAATAGCGCAGGTGTTACTTTCTGCTCAGAAATAGCCTGTATATCTTTATTTTCTGATATTTCTGCATCAACGGAGCCGAGGCCTTCGATGATTTTGCCATGGAGGTATGCAGGGGCTGTGGTGCTTATACAGCATCCCTTTACTAATGATCGAACGCCCTTTTCGAATTCATATCTTTGACGGCATTCAAAGCAGTTGCCAAGGTGCTCTTTGATGATCGGATATTGAGATTTATCAATTTCCTTATCCATGAATTCGTAAAGGTGTTTAATTGCTTCAACGCAAACCATCATTTCCCCCTCTTAATAAAACCTCTATCTTTTGCATATTCCCATAGGCTTTTCTGGAGCAACTTTCTGCCCCTGTTCAGTCTTGATTTTACCGTTCCAATCGGCACGTTTGTAATTTCTGCAATATCACTATAGGATAATTCTTCCACATCTGAAAGCAGGATGGCTTCTTTGTATTCAATCGGCAAGCTATCTACTGCGCGTTTAACATCGTCTTCCATTAAGTTGCCAAGTTCATTATATTTACTTTCTAAAGTGTCTGTTAATTCCCCGGAATCGCTTTCCTGTTTATAAGATAAATTTGAATTAACCGATTCGACGTCTTCGTAAAAAATTTCACTTGGTAAATTAACCGCTTTCCTATACTTGTTTATAAAGGTATTCCGAAGGATTTTAAAGAGCCATGCCTTAATGTTTGTCCCTTTTTGGAAAGTATCAAAAAATCGATATGCTTTTAAGTATGTTTCCTGGACAAGGTCTTCAGCCTCCTCCTTATTGAATACCAGTCGTATTGCCATGCTATAGAGGGAATCGATATGTTCCATAGCAATATCTTCAAATTCTTTCCTTCTGTTGTTTTCTTCCCTCATCGTTTAGCAATTTCCTGGTTGTTGAAACAATAAAATAGAGAATAAGGTTCCTGATTACTTAAAAATATTATATAAATTTGAATATGTTAATTCAACAAAATATAGCGTTTATGAAAGGAGGAAAACTTTTGATTGTGTAAATACGACAGATAAGCGAGTAACGGAAGTGCTTGTAAAGATAAGAATTAAGGCTCCACCGCAATGCCGTGGGAGACTATCTTTTGGACCCGTATTTCACGGTGGTCTACCCCATGATAGCCTTGTACCTTTCTTCGTTGAGAATTGTACGCCTACTAGCAAAGACGGGTTCCCAAAATGTTGTTATAGGTCCTTAAAAATAATGCCTCGAAACACGCACATGGCAGAGCCTAGATTAAAAGTGGGGGTATCATAGCAATTTCTTTGTTCCTACGCAAGCAAAAAAACGGTATCTCAATGGATTTTCTTGACATAATATATTGATAAGGTTAACATAGCAAACATGAAACTCGGAGCAAGTTATTTTGCAAATAGAATATTACGTCATGTTCGGGAAGACATGAAGAAGATGATTGACGATGGATGTAATTTCGTCGTTCATACCATGAGTGAACATGATATTGCATACCATTCCGGGACAATGGTCGATATTGTGAAGGCGAGCCGTGATGTCGGCCTGGAGGTCTTCCTCGATCCGTGGGGTGTTGGGCGTGTATTTGGGGGGGAATCATTTTCAACCTTCGTAAAGACGTATCCCAATTGCAGGCAGCGATTAAATTTTACTGAGGGTGAGATGAAGGTGTATAAGGCATGTTTGAATTCGAAAACTTTCCGGGATACAATGACCTCATGGATCGAACTTGCTGCAGAAACAGGCTCGGAGGGTGTATTTTGGGATGAACCTCATCTGTTTTTTGGCGAGTTTACTCCTCTGTTTGGAGGTAAAAAGAGGGACATTTGGGGATGCACCTGCGAAGTGTGTAAAGATATTTTCAAAGCGGAATACGGCTATGAGATGCCTCTTGATTTTACGGACGACGTGAAGGCATTCCGTCAGATGACGATTGTTAACTTCCTGGAGTATCTCGCAAATGAGGCATCAAAGAAGGGACTGAAGAATTCGGTATGTTTATTTCCGACTACCGATCCGAGATACGGTATCTATGAATGGGAAAAGGTCGCTATGATTAAGAGTATGGATGTCTTTGGAAGCGACCCTTATTGGTATGCCTATAAACAGGACGTGACGGAATTCGTCAGGAATGTGTCTAACGAAGTCCTTACACTTTCGAAAAAATATAATAAAGAACCTCAAATCTGGATCCAGGGCTATAGGGTCCCGGCAAACAGAGAAGCGGAAATTGTTACGGCTGTGGATGTGGCTTATGACGCAGGTATTCGAAATATTGCCACGTGGAGCTTTGAAGGGACTGATTGTATGACGTATGTCCGGTCTGAACGCCCTGAGATTGTTTGGCAGAATGTTCGCAATGTCTATTTGAAATATAAGAATAAATAATTTTAGCCACAAATGAAAATAAAAAAAATTGCAGACCAATCCTTGCAAAACCAGCCTATCAGCCGTGATGATGCCCTCTTTCTTATGCGAATTAATGGAGACGAAGTTTATGATTTGTTTTATTGGGCGAATCAAATACGCTTAAAATACTTTGGCCATCATGTAAAGGTATGTTCCATCGTTAGCGCAAAACAAGGACGATGCACGGAAGACTGTAGTTTTTGTTCTCAATCCTCACGTTACCACACTGGCATTGAGGAATTTCCACTCATTGATACTAACAGGGTACTTGATGTTGCCAAATGTGCTGAACAAGCAGGTTCCAACTCCATTGGCATTGTTACCAGCGGATATAGCATAAGTAATGCTGACGACCTTGATAAAATTTGCGGGGCAATAAAAGCAGTCGTTACTGACACCTGTGTCCATCCGCACGGCTCGTTCGGAATATTGACAAAAGAAATGGCTTTGTCTTTGGCACAATGCGGGCTAAAGAGACTTAATCATAACCTGGAAACATCTGAAAGGTTTTTCCCCAATATTTGTTCAACACATACGTTTCGTGATAGGGTAAATACCATTTGTGTCGCAAAAGAAGTTGGATTGGAAATATGCAGCGGCGCAATTTTTGGCGTTGGGGAAACGGCAGAGGACCGTATTGACCTTGCATTCACCCTGAAAAATCTGGATGTCGACGTCGTTCCTCTTAATTTCTTACATCCTGTTTCAGGTACGCCAATGGAAAGCAGTATTCCCTTGCCGCCTATGGAAGCATTAAAAATTATTTCTGTCTTCAGATTTATTTTGCCTGATAAAGAAATTAAGATTGCAGGGGGGCGGGAAAAAAATCTTCGGGATTTGCAATCATGGATGTTTTATGCGGGCGCCAACAGCACGATGATCGGGAACTACTTGACAACGAAAGGAAGAAAGGTCGAAGATGATTTGGAAATGATAAAAGATCTCAATTTGGAATTGCA
>VGXX01000197.1 GCA_016873155.1 Planctomycetota bacterium
ATTCAGGACTATGCAAAAGGTAACAAAACGTATTGAAAAAACGGTAGATTCGTTATTAGACCTATCGCACTCCGAGGGAAATGAGTATCCAAAACCCATTAATATTAATGAATTAATCAAAAACACTGTCTCCCTTATTATCGAACAGTTTACAGCAAAAAACAAAAACATCATCTTGAAACTCTCTTCACGGTTACCTAAAATCAAAGGATTTGCAGAACAATTGCAGCAGGTATTTATGAATTTGCTCATCAATGCCGACGACGCTACTTCTGATGGCGATACCATTTCAATTTCTACCTCTCAGAAAGACAGAAATACCGTCCACATCAGCTTTAAAGACACTGGCACGGGTATTCATAGGGATTATCTGTCTAAAATCTTTGACCCATTCTTTACAACGAAAGAAGTGGGCAAAGGAACGGGACTCGGCTTATCTATTACGTATGGAATTATAGAAAGACATTGCGGTACGATTCATGTCAAAAGCAAAGTAGGTAGTGGCACTACCTTTGATATCAATTTACCCATAGATTTTGGAAAGGCGATAGCCCATGGATAGAGGAATAAAAATATTAGTCGTAGATGATGACAAGGACTATAATTTGTATTTAACTAAATTTTTGTCTGATGAAGGGTATATAACCAGAGGCATTACAAAACCGATGGATGCCCTGCCCACACTGGAACAGGAAAAGTTTCACATTGTCATACTCGATCTGAAAATGCCGCAAATAAGCGGTACGGAATTGCTCAAAGAAATAAAATCGAAGTATCCGAATGTTTGTGTTATTATACTAACAGGGTATCCTTCTTTTAAAACAGCCGTTGAGACGATGAAACTGGACGCATTTGACTACTTAAAAAAGCCCTTTGATTTAAATGATTTACGAAGGGCGCTCAATAATGCGCAAAAAACGTATTGCCTTATTGGAAGCTCGAAGGATAAGCTCAAGAGTTCTGTGGGAAAGAAACTCAAATTTTTAAGAAAGAGTAAAAAAATCACGCAAAAGCAATTAGCAAACCGCACCAGTTTGTCGCCGAGTTTGCTATCACAGATAGAAAATGGACAAATCGCAGCCTCTCTTACCACCCTGGATAAATTATCGGCGGCGCTTAACGTTAAAATATCATATTTCCTTGACGAAGAGGCCGTTGAAGTCCCGGCGAGTGAATAGATAGGATATCAGGCTTTTATACAGCGTTATTTTTTTCAGGAGTTTACTGGATGGACAATCTGATCAATATTATCTCTAATTTAGGTTCTCCCAAAATCATGGTTATCGGGGATCTGATGCTTGATAAGTATGTATGGGGCGAGGTCAAACGCATCTCCCAGGAAGCCCCGATACCAATCATCAATGTCTCGTCGGAAGATGTTCGACCGGGAGGCGCCGGGAGTGTTGTAAATAATTTGAAGGCATTAGGAGCGCAGGTGTTTCCCTGTGGAATTATCGGAGACGATGCGCATGGACACACGCTCATGGGCATTTTCAAGCAACTGGGAGTAGACACGGCAGGAATCATTGTCGATAAAAGCCGCCCAACCATCATGAAAATGCGTTTCATGGGGCACTTGCAAACCGCCGGCAAAGGCGTGCAGCAACTGCTGCGGGTTGATTACGAAAAGACGCATGTTATATCTGCCGAAATAGAAACACAACTTACTACGTACTTAAATAAGACTATACACATATGCGATATCGTCCTGGTTTCTGATATGAATAAAGGATTACTTTCACATTCATTTCTGAAAACGATTGTAACGCTTTGCAAAAAATATAAAAAGATTACGATTGTCGATCCCAAACTTGTGAACGATTATTCCTGTTACGAAGGTTTTACAGCCATGACACCTAACAGGAATGAGACCGAACTTGCCACCGGAATAAAAATCACCGATAACGACAACCTGCATCGTGCCGGAAGTAAACTCGTTTCAAACCTTTCGCTGGAGTATTGCATCATTACCATAGATAAAGACGGTATGTTCCTCTATCACAAAAATGGGATTGGAAAGATAATCCCGACCGTTCCGCGCGCCGTATTTGACGTGACGGGTGCGGGCGATATGGTACTCAGCATGTTTGGCATGGTAGTCGGGAGTGGTCATGGTTTTGAACAGGCCGCCCCGCTTGCCAATGTCGCGGCTGGAATAGAAGTAGGAAAGATCGGCGCAACCCCGGTCAGTAAAGCTGAAATCTTGAGTGAACTCATGGGTGGAAAGAATCAACTATCCGGCAAAATCAAGGATGTCGAAGTGCTGGTGGGAATTTTGAATGAACACAGGAAGAAAAACGACAAGATTGTTTTCACCAATGGCTGTTTCGATATACTACACATCGGGCATATCGAGTACCTCAAATTTGCGCGAAAGCAGGGCGACGTACTTGTGATCGGATTGAATACCGACCGTTCTGTCAAAAGCCTGAAAGGGCCAAGCCGTCCCTTCGTCTCTGAAACAGAACGTGCCAGCATGCTTGCCGCCCTGGAAGACGTAACTTACGTGGCACTCTTTGACGAACCGACCCCCCTGAACCTCATTAAAGCGGTAAGACCCGATGTGCTGGTAAAAGGAGAAGATTGGAAAAATGCCGGCGCTGTAGGCAGCGAAGTTGTTGAGGCCTACGGAGGGAAGGTTGTGTTTGCGCCCTTTGTGGAAGGGGTTTCAACCACCAATATAGTTTCCAGAATAATCAAACGGCACAGCGAAACGGAATCATTAAAAGATGCCGTTGGTCAAACTTAAATTCCTATACATTAAATTAAATCAGAAACGAATTCTTATGGACGATATAGAATTACAACTACAGGAAAGTATCGATACCAAAAAGGCATTATTATCGGCCAATCTCGATATAATCAGAAAAATAGCCGATACGGTAGTAAAGGCATTCAGGAACAACCACCGCATCTATCTCATTGGCAATGGCGGAAGCGCAGCAGATGCCCAGCATATCGCCGGCGAGCTGATCGGAAGGTTTAAAATGAACCGGCGCCCCCTCCCTGCCGTTGCCCTAACAACCGATACTTCAGTAATGACCGCTCTTGCAAACGACTTTGGTTATGATACCTGTTTTGCCAGGCAGGTCGAGGCCCTGGCTGACAGAGGCGACGTTATCCTGGCTTTTAGCACCAGTGGAAATTCAAAAGGCATCTTAGATGCAGTCAAAGTTGCAAGGGATAGGGGGGCGATTACCATCGGATTTACTGGGAAGGATGGCGGTCTCTTGGGCAGTACAGCCGACATCTGCTTAAAAATCCCATCAACCAATACACCTCGAATACAGGAATGTCATATCACCGTTGGACACATTGTATGCTCTATAGTCGAAAAAGAACTTTTTGGGGCAGCAAATAAGTGAACAAAAACAAGGCCGTATTTCTTGATCGTGACGGCACTATTGTCGTTCACGAGCCTTATCTGAGTTCTCCCGATCAACTAAAGTTATTACCCAATGCCGCAGAAGGGATTCGTCTCTTCAAGGAATCCGGGTATCTTGTTATTGTCATTACGAATCAATCGGGCATAGCTAGGGGATTTTTTGATGAGGAACGATTAACGCTTATCCATAAAAAACTAATGAGTATGCTGAAAGATGAGGGTGTCGATATTGATGATATCTATTATTGCCCACACTACACAGAAGGAGTTGTAGAGGAGTATAAACTCGACTGCGATTGCAGAAAACCCAAACCCAAAATGCTCCTCAACGCCGCAAAACAACACAATATTGACTTAACCCAATCCCTGATGATTGGCGATTCTGAGGTGGATATGCAGGCGGGTAAAAATGCGGGTTGCACGTCTATATTGATAAGGAACGGCTGTACGGACAGCACAAACACTACCTCTATAACAATGATGGATTACGTTGTAAAAGATTTGCTTGAGGCTGCAAGGCTGTTTACAAAAAAGTAAAAGAGTTCACCGTTTAGAAATTATGATCAGAATTTGTGAATTATAAAGCGTCTCCTACATCTTAGCCTTCAGTCTCTTTTACCACCCAGTCCAGATAACTCTTTGAACCTTGGGTTATCGGCAGGACAATGATCTCAGGAACTTCGTAGCTGTGGAGTTCTTTGACGCGTTTTTCTACCGCATTAAACAGGTCTTCTCTCGTCTTCATTATCATCAGCGCTTCGCGCTCAATGTTCAATTTCCCCTGCCATTTGAAAATAGATTCGATAGGTTGCACGACGTTACAACAGGCGACTTTGCCCTCTTCCACAAGGGTTTGACCGATCTTTCTGGCCTCTTCTGTTGAACTGGCCGTCACAAAAATTACAATTGTTTTTGTCATGCCAGACCTCTTTCAATCGTTTGCTTGTTGCACATGCCGCTGTGTCTTTTTAAAATGGATTCTATCTCTCTGCTGCCCTCGTCATCCCGTGTTACATATACCAGCGTACAGCGGCACCCTTTTGGACTTTTACAGTCTGTGTGAGGGGGTTTTATATCATGGAGCATCTTATGGTTGGGAAGCAGGTGGCTTCCATCTAAGGCCTTACATACATCGCAGGTATCGCCGTCTTTTGCCGATGAATAATAGACATAGGCGATTTCTTTCAGGTGGGTATTGAAGACGTCCGGCTTTTTCTCTTTACGGCCTTGAGGGGATTGATAGGTATTTCTTGCTGTCCTGCCTTTTATACTATTTTTAATGAGATAATAAATAATGTATACCGCTATGAGAAATACAAGAAAACGTATCATTGATTACACGGAACCTTTGGGCTTTCTCAGCATGAATAAAAACAATCCGCCCACAACCAATATCGCCTGGGTCAATATGATACTCTTGATCCATATCGCAAAACATTTCCATACCAGTTCAGTGCCACGCAATTGCTCAGTTGCAACGGAAACACGCATAAAGGCATAGATCGAAATCAACGAGATGAGTATTGCCATAATGATTATAATAAATGCCTTTAATTTTTGTTTCATGGTTCTTTGTCTCTCATTTGTCGTGTTTATCAAAGGTAACAGTTACGTTTTCCGGTTCTTTCTCTTTATGTGCCGTTTCTATTGTTTTGCCTTGTTCCCGG
Organism: Planctomycetota bacterium; assembly: GCA_016873155.1. Classification (GTDB taxonomy): domain Bacteria; phylum Planctomycetota; class Brocadiia; order Brocadiales; family Brocadiaceae; genus Wunengus. The sequence continues at coordinate 5,053 of VGXX01000197.1, forward strand.
GAATTCACATCCATTGCCTTTGTATACTCTGCAACCGCCTCGTCTATCATATCTTTTTCCTCATAGGCATATGCCAGATTATAACGGGCGTCAATATTTTCAGGGTCGGAACCCACGGTTTTTCTGAATTCGCCGAT
>VGXX01000198.1 GCA_016873155.1 Planctomycetota bacterium
ATAATGCCATAGGTAGAGATGTGGATTGTGGGTGTTCTGTAAAATATAAAGAACTAAGTGATGCAGGTAAAATCTTTACTATGGCTGCATTAAATAAATCGGAAAAGGACTATCTGGGCAACTTGCCACTAACAATAAATATAAAAATAGACGGGAAAAAATTCTTATTTGCACACGGTTCGCCAAGTGGTGATATATACAAATATCTTAAACCGGATGTTCCTGACAAAGAATTGGAAAATGTGTTAAAAGGTATTGATGCTGATATTGTCCTTGTCGGCCACACTCATTTCCCAATGATGCGCACGGTAAATGGTATAACTATTGTGAATCCAGGAAGTGTAGGGCAGCCACGGGATGGTATTCCAATGGCGTCGTATGCAGTTTGGGAGGACGGTAGCATCAGTATAAAACGTGTGCCTTATGATATAGAAGCGACGGTTAAAGGGTTACAGGGAACAAATATACCTCCCCAGCATGTTGAAACGCTCACGAAAATATTAAAAGAGGGCGGCATGTGACATCCCAACAAGGAAAGTAACGAGTGGCGGGTGGCGGGTGACGTCTCTCTTGCCACTTGCCACGCGTCACACGTCACTTGCAGCATCATTACCGATTTAATTGCTAGCCGCATTACGGTGTTTAACGATTTGAAAGGCTTGCCTTTTATGGATTGTTGTGTTATAGTTATTTCTTTAAAAAATGAGATATTTGAGGAGTATTGTTTAAGGATAAGATAACAATGTCAAATGGAACTGAAAAAGATACTGGCACGTCTGACAAGGTAGAAATAGTGCAGGCATCCGAGGTATTGTTTACTGAACAGCAGGCAATAATCCAATCTCTCAAGCAGGAATTAGAAGCAAGCAAGAAGAGGATTAATGAACTTCAGGATTCGGTTAGACGTTTCGCCGCTGATATTGATAATTACAAGAAATGGGCTGATAAAGAACGGAAAACTACTCAGCGTACAGCCGCGGAATCGTTGATTAAAAAATTATTGGATATTTACGAAAGTCTGGAAAAGGCAGTTACTACGGTAAACAGCGCAGAGGGAAACGAATTCAAAGACGGATTAAAAATGATTTACAAGGAATTTTCCAGAATACTAAAATCAGAAGGGCTTGAGCCTATACCGTCAGTGGGTGTTCCGCTGGACGTTTGCAGGCATGAGGTTTTGATGAGAAAAGTCAATAATGACGTTCCTGAAGATACGGTAATAGAAGAAATCCAAAAGGGTTATTTATTAAATACATTTGTGTTAAGGACTGCAAAGGTGGTAGTATCACAGAAATCAATACACGAACAAGAAAGCATTCAGAATCCGGAAAAGCAAGAAGAGGATAAAGGAGGTTAGGATATGGCAAAGATTATTGGTATAGACTTAGGGACAAGTAACTCTGCCGCAGCCGTGCTGATAGGTGGAAAACCTACAATTATACCCAGTGCGGAAGGCGCTACTATCGGTGGAAAGGCATTTCCTTCCTATGTTGCATTTACAAAGGATGACGAAAAACTGGTAGGTGAGCCGGCAAGAAGGCAGGCTGTTAGTAATCCCGATGGCACTATATATGCAATCAAGAGAAAGATGGGCACCGACCACAAAGTTACCATTCGCGGCAAGACGTTTACACCTCAGCAAATTTCGGCGTTTATCTTGCAAAAGATAAAACACGATGCCGAGGCATTTCTTGGCGAACGGGTAGAAAAGGCAGTTATCACTGTTCCTGCCTATTTTAACGATAACCAGAGACAAGCTACGAAAGATGCGGGAACCATCGCCGGGCTGGACGTCGTTAGAATTATTAATGAACCCACGGCAGCGTCGTTGGCTTATGGATTGGACAAGGTTGAAGAGTCTCAAAAAATCCTGGTGTTTGATTTGGGCGGCGGCACGCTGGATTGTACGATTATGGATTTTGGCCAAGGTGTCTTTGAAGTGGTTTCTACAAGCGGCGATACCCAGTTGGGCGGCACGGACATGGACAACGCCATTGTGGACTATCTGGTGGCTGAATTTAAAAAAGAATACGGCATCGACCTCAAAAACGACAAAATGGCAATGCAGAGATTAAGAGAGGCGGGTGAAAAGGCAAAAATTGAACTTTCCACAACGCTGACGACTGATATTAACCTCCCATTCCTTACCGCGGATGCCTCCGGCCCAAAACATTTTACCCATACCATTACAAGGGCGAAGCTGGAACAGCTTGTTTCTCCGATCGTCAACCGATGCGGGCATTCCGTTGAACAAGCGCTAAAGGATGCCAAATTAACGCCCAAGGACATTCACAAGGTTATCCTTGTAGGCGGCCCTACGAGGATGCCGTGCGTGCAGAAGTTTGTGGAAGATTACGTAGGGAAAAAAATCGAACGCGGGGTTGACCCGATGGAATGTGTCGCCATGGGCGCTGCGATCCAGGCGGGCGTCTTGTCAGGAGAGGTCAAAGACCTCGTCCTTCTCGATGTAACGCCGCTGTCGCTTGGTATTGAAACCCTTGGCGGGGTATTAACCCATTTAATTGAAAGAAATACGACAATTCCAACAAAGAAGAGCCAGGTCTTTACAACGGCTGAGGATAACCAGACCAGCGTGGAAGTGCACGTCCTTCAGGGTGAACGAGCGATGGCACGGGACAACGTGACGCTGGGAAGATTTCATCTTACGGGAATTCCTCCGGCGCCAAGAGGAGTACCTCAGATAGAAGTGTCTTTCGATATTGACGCAAACGGCATTATCAACGTCCATGCAAAGGATCTGGGTACGGGAAATGAGCAGAAGATTACCATTACGGCTTCAACAAAATTGAACAAGGATGAGATAGACCGCATGGTCAAACAGGCGCAGGACTACGCAGACCAGGATAAACACACGAAAGAAAAGGTTGAGACAAAAAACAAGGCGGACACTCTGGCATACAGCGCAGAAAAGACTTTAAAGGACATGGCGGGGAAAGTAGACAGCGCACAAAAACAGAAGGTCGAGTCGGCCATTAAGGATTTGAGAGAATCGATAAAATCCGATGATGAAAAAGATATGCAGCAGAAGATGGATGCTTTGACAAACATCCTGCATGAAATCAGTTCGAAGATGTATCAGGAATCGGCCAAAAAGGGCGAGCAGCAGCCTCCCCCACCGCCTCCGGGAGACGAAGGCAAGAAAAAGAGGAAAAAGGGAGAAGGCGGAGAGGAAGATATCATCGATGCCGATTACGAAGTAAAAGAGTAGCGCATAAATTCAGTTAAATTTCCAGGGTAGGAAACTCTCAGATCGTTACAATAAATGTCTGGGCAGGTTTCCTACCCTTTATTTTTTCACAATTTCCATACTCGATAGAAAATCCCCCTTAGAAAAGGGGGTTGTAAAATAGCCAAAAAACACAACCCCCTTAATCCCCCTTTGTTAAGGGGGACTTAAGCTGAATAATATAAATCAGGTATATGATTAGCAGCGACACTACCGGTCTTATCGAATTAGCTTTTGCTTTTGTGCTGGATTTGGCCATCGGCGATCCACAATGGTCATACCATCCGGTGCGGCTCATTGGCAGGTCAATAGAAGGTATGGAGTGTCTGGTAAGAAAATTGCCAATACCTGAACGTGTAAAGGGGGTACTTTTGACCGTAATCATTGTTTCGGTAACTTACCTGCTAACTCACGCCGTAGTGTTATTATCAAGACAGTGGAGTGCGCTGAGTGAAATGATAATCGGAGCAGTTATTATTTATTTCACTATTTCCGTAAAAAGCCTTGCCGATGAATCCAAAAAGATAATGACAGCTCTAAAGGAAAATGATTTAATGAAAGCTCGAAAGGCATTGTCACTCATTGTGGGACGCGATACGGCAAACCTCAGTCAGGAGCAGATAGTGCGTGCCTGTGTGGAAACCGTTGCCGAGGGGAGCGTGGACGGTGTTTTATCGCCGTTGTTTTACGCCTTTGTCGGAGGCCCATCAGCCGCGATGGCATATAAGGCTGCGAATACACTGGATTCCATGGTGGGATATAAAAACGAGAAATATATACGCCTCGGCTGGGCATCGGCACGATTGGATGACTTATCGAATTATATTCCGGCCAGAATTTCTGCAGTTCTGATTCCGACAGCCTCTTTTTTGTGTGGTTGTGGTTTCAGGGGTTCTTTAAAAATTGTCTCTCGGGATGGTCGTAAGCATGAGAGCCCCAACAGCGGTATTCCGGAAGCGGCTATGGCAGGCGCATTAGGAATTCAGATAGGGGGGCCGAGTACATATCAAGGTGAGATTGTAGAAAAGCCCTTTATCGGAGATGCCCAAAATCCTTTGACTGCGAAGTCAATAGATATGGCCATAAAAATTGTCTATGTTGCGTCTATTTTATTTATGGCTTGTGGAATTGGATTCATCCTGTGCTTAAAATATTGGTTCTTCTGATATTTCCTGATGCGGCGAAGCCGCATAAATAGAGTGAATATTCCTAACCAGAACAAGTCGGAAAAGACCGTAGTGGCAAGGCGAGCCTTGCCACTACTTAAAATATTTTTGCTGAAAATGTCAAAATATTATTTGTAAGCGCCTAAAGGGACAATTAGCATTATAGTATTACCTTGTAAAAACTTCTTTTTTTAGCAAGATTTCTTACCTCCCCTTCATCCCCTCCTTGCGAAGGAGAAATCGGATGTGGGTTATCTGATACCTCCCCTTTATCCCCTCCTTGCGAAGGAGGGGAAAGAGGGGTGGTTAATTTTATTGCGGCTGTGCTGCATTATGAAATTATCTACCAGCTTATTGGAAAAACTCGATCCGAGGACAAAGATCATTTCATTCCTTTCGATTATTTTATGCATGATACTGACCCCAATTACCCGTATCAGGGATTTTGGACTGTATTTTTTATTAATATTGGCTATTGGATTTTGCTCAAAGATTACGCCAGGTCAGATATTAAAAAAGGTATGCATTTTAATCCCCTTTATCCTCTTTATTGCAATGTTTGTGCCGTTTATAAAGGAGGGAAATGTCTGTTTGTCATTGGAAATCGGTCATTGGAAATTTGATATTACGTACGAAGGCGTATGGACATTTCTTAATATCATCGTCAAGTCTAGTTTATCTATTTTTCTGCTGGTAATCGCTACTTCGACCACAGCATTTCCCGATTTTTTGAAAGGGCTGGACATGCT
>VGXX01000199.1 GCA_016873155.1 Planctomycetota bacterium
TTTCGGTTATCGGGAAGGAATTCTTCAAGACCATGGAGGTATACGGGACGGTGTATAACCTGTTGGACAAAGACTACAGCGACCCCGGGCCGACTTCCATCCCGGAAGACCTGCCCAGGCCGGGAAGAACGTTTTTTATCGGACTAAGCTATCAGTTTTAGCGTATGAAAAATATCCGTGTAATAACAATAATCTGCGCTTATCTCCGCGCATCTTTGCGTAATCTTTGGAAGACCTTAGTATCTTGTTATATCCTCACCTTTCTTTTCCACGCTTCATTTCATGGTTCTACCGTACTTGCAGACGAACGCACCGTCATTGTGATTCAAAGCCAGCCGATTGCAGCCTATAACGAGGCGATTAAGGGGTTTGAAGAAGCGTGCAAGAGGAACAATATTTCCATAGCGGGAGTTTATGACCTGAAGGGAGATATAGATGAAGGAAAGAGGGTCATAAAAAATATTAAGGACGACAAACGCAGGCCAGACCTTATCTTATCCGTGGGCATACTTGCTACGACCCTCGTAAAGGAGCAATTCACCAATATTCCTATTATCTTTTGCATGGTAATCAACCATGAGCGTTTCAACTTAGAGGGGGCAAATATTACAGGTATTTCTTCAGAGGCATCTATAAGGGATCAGTTCGGTGTCCTCAAGGAGCTTCTTGGAACACAGAGGAATGTGGGGGTCATTTATGACCCGATGAAGACGGGAAAAATCGTTTCAGAGGCTGACCTTGTAGCAAGAGGGATTGAATTTAACCTTATCAAGGCAGAGGTTGCATCGGAAAGCGCGGTTGCATCTGCGTTGACCGGTATGGTCGATAAAATTGACGCCTTATGGATAGTCCCCGACGGCACGGTAGTCACAAAGGAATCGCTGGAAATTATCCTGAAGATGAGCCTGAAGCGTCGTTTGCCGGTATTTTGCACTTCAAGCGCGATAGTGAGGGCAGGGGCGCTGGTTTCCATATCGCCGGATTACCGGCAGACGGGCATTCAGGCAGCGCAGCTTGCCCAGACGTTGTTAAACAATTCAACGGTTATTTCACTGGGTGTTAAACAGCCTGACAAATTGAAGGTAACGTTAAATACCCAGACGGCGGGGATCATCAGGGTGGATATTTCTCCCCTTCGATCCCGGCCTGATGTCGTCTTATATCCATAGTGCAGCTAGGGGGAGGAGTGACAAGTGACGTGTGACGAGGAAATCGCCACACGTCACCCGTCACCCGCCACTCGTCATTATTTCAAAAACTTATAAAAAAATGTTTTTGCAGAGTAATACTCTGATGTTTGGAACCATATGATCAGTATTCGCACGAGGCTTATCGTTTTAATATGTCTGTTGATAACGGTTCTCGACATACTGAGTTGCCTATTCTTTTTCATCCATACGAAAAATGCGCAGGAGACGGTCTTTAAGAAATTAGGCATATCTCTTGTCACAATGCTTGCCCAGGACAATGAGGTCGGACTTGCCCTGGATCATGCACAACCGGCATTTTTGGGAACTCCCATTAAAAAGGTACAGGCATTTGACAGAGACAAGGAAATAGGGTACTGGCGAATAGCAAACACTCAGGCGGTTATGGTTGAAGAGAAAGCCGCGTGGTGCGGTATTCAGTCGAACGAAATTCCTGCCAGAGACGACTCCAAAAGTTCTGATACTCCACGCATCAATCGCATAATTTCCTCTTCAGGGGAAATATTCTATGACTTCTCAGTGCCGATCTTTGAGAAACGCACCTTTTCAGAAGAGGCTTTTGCCACACAGATATTAGGCGAAGACAATATTCCTGCAGAAACAAAGCAGAGGATTCTGGGGTTTGTACAAATCGGTTTGTCCACGCGGAAATTACATGAAAAGATTCGTGAGGTTATCTTGTACAGCATTATTCCGATGGGTTTGGGTATTATTGGAGGAGGTGTATTCATTACCTTCTTTCTGACCAGGTATATTGTATCACCCCTCAAACATATGGCAAATGTTACGCTGGATATTGCCGGGGGGAATCTCAGCCGTATGATAGACGTCCGTTCCGGAGACGAGATTGGTTTATTGTCAATGAATTTTAATCAGATGACGAAGTCACTGGCGAAGTTATATGCAGACCTGAAGCTGGAAATCGTCGGGCATAAACATACGGAGGGGTTATTACAGTATCGGTTAAAAATTGAAGAGTTGATAGCGACTATATCAGCAAATTTCATTAATCTGGCGCCCCAGGAGGTCGATGCAGGGATAAATCGCGCATTGAAGATAATTGGGGAGTTTGGCAGAGTCGATCGCAGTTATGTGTTTCAGTATAGCGACACTGAAAGGAAGAAGCTGGATAATACGCACGAGTGGTGCGCGGAGGGGATTGAACCGCAGATTGACAAGCTCAAAGGGATGCCTGTGAATCATTTCCCGTGGGGGATGGAGAAACTGGAGCGATTCGAAAGCATTCATGTGCCACGTGTGGCGGATATGCCGGAGAGCGCAAAAGCAGAAAAAGAATTACAGGAATCGCAATCCGTGCAGTCGTTTGTGATCGTTCCCATGGTATATGGAGGGTTACTGTTTGGATTTTTAGGATTCGATTCGGTACGGAATGAAAAGAAATGGACGGAAGAAGACATAACACTCCTGAAAATAATTGGTGAAATCTTTGTAAATGCACTGGGACGTAAACAGTCGTGGGAGATGTTACAAAAGGCGCACGATGGGCTGGAATTACGTGTTGTGGAGCGAACGACCGAACTTTTAGAAGCCAATGAACTGCTGAAAGAAGAAATCTCTGAACACAAGAAGGCGAAGGCGGAATTAAAGAAGTATGAAATATTAATATCCGAAATAACGGATCTCCCGTACATTTGTGATACACAAGGGAACGTAGTATTTGTAAACCATATGTTCGAAAAGCTTACAGGCCTCAGGAGGGAAGATTTCCTGGGAAAATCATTTGCCCCTCTTTTCGATGAAAAAAACCTGAAAATAGCAATGGATGTATACGCAAGAACTTTAAAAGGAGAAAGCCCTCTCTACGAGCTTTATTTCAAGGATACCGGGGTGCTATGCGAATATAAAAATCATCCCTTACGGGACGAGGCTGGAAACATCATTGGAGTTATTGGCACTGCGAGAGATATCACTGAGAGAAAACGAATGGAGGAGATGCTGCGAAAAACGAATCAAACCCTTCGCGCCTTGATTCTCGCCTCTCCCTTAGCGATAACTGTTTTTGATTCATACGGAAACGTGAAGATGTGGAATCCTTCTGCCGAGCGTATTTTTGGCCAGACTGAAGAAGAGGTAATCGGGCAGTTTCTGCCTATTATACCCGAAGGCGGACAGGATGAATTTCGCGCATTGCTTGATCGGGTGCTGCGGGGAGAGTCGTTTATGGGAAAGGAGGTAGTGGGAAAGAGGCGGGACAGTTCACCGGTAGATATAAGTATTTCAACAGCGCCGCTGTGCGATGCGAGAGGCGAGGTTGTCGGCGTCGTCGCTATAATGGCAGATATCACGGAACGTAAACGAATGATTGATGCGCTGCGTCAGGCAAAGGAGTATGCCGAAAATCTTATTGAAACGGCGAACGTGATGGTTGTGGGAATGGACATGAATGGAAATATCCGGGTATTTAACAAAGCGGCAGAAGACATTACGGGATAACAAAGCGGCAGAAGACATTACGGGATATAGCAAGACTGAAATCATCGGGAAAAACTATTTCGATGTGCTCACACCAGATAGGGTGTTTCCTTATATCCGGCGGGATTATAAGAACTGGCAGATGACCGGGCAATTGCATAAAACGTATGAAAGTCCCATTGTAACGAAATACGGGAAAAAGCGATATATTTCGTGGCAGAATACAGAGGTAAGGGAACTCGGAAAAGTTGTTGGTTCGATTTCCTTCGGAAACGATATTACGGAACAAAAGCGAAAGAAGGCTTTGGTAGAGCGGTTACGTTTAATGTCGTTTGTAAACGACGTAGGTGTTGCTATCAATGAAGGTAACACGATTCGTGAAATTCTCCAGCAATGCGCCGAGTCAGTTGTCCACAATCTTGATGCGGCATTTGCGCGCATCTGGACGCTCAATGAGAAAGAGCATGTCCTGGAACTTCAGGCGAGCGCCGGGATGTATACCCGCGTCGACGGTTCGCATAGCCGTATACCGGTCGGCAAATTTAAAATCGGCATTATCGCTCAGGAGCGCATCCCTCACATGACAAACAATTTCATCAATGACCCGCACACCAGCGATAAGGACTGGGCAAAACGGGAAGGTATAATTGCCTTTGCCGGTTATCCATTGATTGTAAAAGAACATCTGGTAGGAGTGGTTGCAATGTTTTCGCACAAATCGCTTACCGAGTTTACCCAGAGGGCATTAGCATCAGCAGCAGACTTAATTGCGCTGGGAATCGACCGCAAGGGCGCAGAAGTGGCGCTCCGCGTGAGTGAAAACAGATATAGAAGACTCGTTGAGAATCTCCCCCAAAAAATATTTCATAAGGATAGAAACTCAGTGTATGTATCCTGCAACGAAATTTATGCAAGGGATTTAAAAATCAGACCCGAAGAAATCTTCGGGAAGACAGATTATGATTTTTATCCCAAAGCATTAGCCGATAAATACAGGTCTGATGACAAAAGAATCATGGAGTCCGGAAAAACGGAAGACGTAGAAGAGAAATATCTAAAAGACGGCAGGGAATTTATCGTACATACCGTCAAAACACCCGTAAAAGACGAAGAGGGCAACATCGTAGGCATATTGGGTATTTTCTGGGACATTACGGAAAAAATATCCATGCAGATGGAGGCCATTAGGAATAGGCAGCTTGCATCGTTGGGTGAAATGGCGGCCGGCGTAGCGCATGAAATCAATAACCCTATTACGGGAATTATCAACTACTCCCAGATAATAGCAAACAAGAGCATCAAAGGGAGCAGAGAAAACGATCTTGCCAAACGAATTATGAAAGAGGGAGAGAGGATTGCTGACATAGTAAGAAGCTTGCTTTCCTTTGCCAGGGCAGACGACAGAAAAGAGAAAAAAAGTCCCGTTTACATCCATGAAATTTTATCCGACACGCTTACTCTGACAGAGGCACAAATACGAAAAGACGGTATCATATTAAAATTGAACGTCCCGACC
>VGXX01000200.1 GCA_016873155.1 Planctomycetota bacterium
CGGCTTCAGCAATCCTTTCCAGGCATTCCATGGCGAACAGATAAACACCTTTTCTCGGCGCTTCGTGTCCTACGTCTTCAGCCCAAACTCCACAAGAGGATATCCGCGCCTGTGCCTTGAGGGCAAGAATTATTAAATAATGCTCAAGAGGGGAACGCAACTCGGTTTCCTCTCTTTTGCCTTCTCTAACCTGACGGAGATCGTCCTGTTTCAGACATTCAAAAAGATTATGCGCAAAAGGATTAAGCAGACGGTAAACCGGATCATCTTCAAAATTCTGACGAAATAATTCCGAATTGTCAAAGGATGATTCATGGGTAATTTTATTCCAATCGCGAAGTTCCGGCAGGGAACTTGCCCAGGGTTCGGCCGGTTCTTCTTCCTCTTCCTCGTAACGGAGGTCTATAGCCCTGACTTCATAATCATTATCGTCATCCTCTTTTATATCCGGAATCTATGAAAGGTCTAAGAACCGTTCTGGATGTTCCTGACTAAATGCTGCATCCCTGTTTCTCATCAGTTTATAAGAGAGTAAACGTTTTTCCATCATCCTGTCCCTCTGTTCGCTTTCTTCCATCATCCGTTTAAAGCCTTTTTCAAGGCTTGTCCCAGAAAGTCCTTCGGCATCAACGATGGCAATGAGAGGTTCTTCGAGCCTGGCTTGTTCCCGGTAATAATCCAACCAACATTCAGGTGACCACGCGGTATTGGCTTCCGGTTCCTTGGGCCTTATTCGCCTGTTTTCCCGGAATCCTTCAAGCATATTAAGAATAATCTGAAAGTCCGGCGCAATTCTCGCTATGTCGCGGAATAAACGAATGCCGGATTGGAACTTTTTACCGGAAAGTTTGTCTATCTTTGACAGGACGTTACTGAGTAAATTGATTGCACATTCGACATCGTCATGGAGATAATAGGTCAATACACTATTTATGCCGTCTTTTATCGCCTGCAGACCTTCTATGATTGATGCGAAATTTTCATCATCTTTACTCTTAGATATATCTTCTTCAAGGCGGTTGATTACACAGGGTATGAGAAACATCAACCGGTCAAGACCGGGGAGACGACCGATTACTTCCCGCGGGTCGTCCGGATCATGGGAAATATTTTCATCTGCCTTGTGGAAGAAATCGTCCAGTTTGGCAAAAACATCCCTGGTTTTGGATATCTCTGCGAAAATCTGTTTGCGATCTGTTGTGTTTCGTTTATTCATCTTTTTAGATTATTATTACTTATTATTTTAAACTGTCAATTATAAAAAATCATTGGCAGGATAGAATTTAAAGACATCCTTAAAAAAATAATTGAGTCAATGGAGAAGTACGACTATAATAAAAAAAATTGCCGATTATCCTGGGCTGCCTTACTGAACGACAAGCAGGTTGATGAAAAGGGACCGTCCCCATTATTCACGGAGATAGATTTTTGATGACGATCTTAATAACCCTTTTTCTTGCTACATGCTTCCTTGCATACTCAAATGGCGCCAATGACAACTTTAAAGGGGTTGCCACGCTCTTTGGCAGTAAAACCACCAGTTATAAATATGCAATCTGGTGGGCAACTATAACAACGTTTGCAGGCTCGATGGCTTCCATATTCCTGGCACATGGCCTGGTAAGCACCTTTTCCGGTAAAGGTTTAGTTCCTCAAAATATCTCTATCTCTCCCGAATTTCTTACTGCGGTGGCGATTGGCGCCGCTCTTGCCGTTATGGTTGCAACGATTACCGGGTTCCCTATCTCAACGACACATAGTTTGACAGGTTCTCTGGTTGGTGCTGGTTTTGTGGCCGTAGGTTCACAGGTTAATTTTGCCGTTTTGGGCAGAGCCTTTTTCCTCCCGCTTTTACTCAGTCCCGTTATTGCGATAGTTTTTGGCTGCATTCTTTATATTATTTTCCGGAGGATTCGTATTCATTCGGGCATAACGAAGGAATGGTGTCTCTGTGTCGGTGAGCAGGGAAAAGTAGTTCCATCATGTAATCCCGCTCCTGCCCTTACTGTACAATATGGCAGCGCCATTGGTATTACCATTGATACCCAGGAAAATTGCCAGGAGATTTATAAAGGACATTTTCTGGGCATGAATAGCCAGAAATTGTTAGATTATTTGCACTTTTGTTCCGCCGGAGTTGTGAGTTTTGCCAGGGGTCTTAATGATACGCCCAAGATTGTGGCTCTCCTGTTATTGATTAAAGGCTTGTCGGTACACTGGGGCATGCTGGCAGTTGCCGTTGGAATGACAGCCGGCGGGCTTTTGAATGCCAAAAAAGTGGCTGAGACGATGAGTAATAAGATCACAAAATTAAATCACGGTCAGGGCTTTACAGCAAACCTTGTTACCAGTATGCTTGTGATATGTGCCAGCAAGTTTGGGATGCCAGTATCCACAACACACGTATCAGTGGGGTCACTTTTCGGGATAGGTCTTGTTACGAGACATCTAAATACTCGGATGGTATTGGAAATACTTTTATCATGGTTTATAACTTTACCCATCGCAGCCGTATTTAGTGGCGGCTCTTATTGGATTTTGCGAAAACTGGCTATTTAGAGGTTAAAATATGGACATCGGTGAATTTGTCATAAACCACGAGGCTGCCATTCGACTGGGATCCTTTTTTGGAATTTTAGGGGCTATGTCTCTTTGGGAATTGACAGCGCCGAGGCGGGTACTCACCGTCCCGAAACTGCTTCGCTGGATCAACAACATTGGCATTGTGGTGATAAACAGCTTTTTACTCCGCATAATTTTCCCATCAGCCGCGGTGGGCGTGTCAGTCTTTGCTCAAAAACATGGTTGGGGGCTTTTCAATTTCGTACAGGTTTCTTATACAATTGCCGTCATCATGTCTGTGGTTGCCCTGGATTTCATCATCTATTTGCAGCACGTGATGTTTCATGCCGTTCCTGTCTTCTGGCGAATCCATCGCATGCATCATGCGGATTTGGACTTTGATGTCACTACAGGAATTCGATTCCATCCCGTAGAAATATTGCTTTCCATGCTCATTAAATCTGCCGGAGTTGTCGTGCTGGGGCCGCCTGTATTGGGAGTAATCATATTCGAAGTGGGGCTGAACGCAACGTCCATGTTTAATCACAGCAATGTGCGCATGTTGCGTGGCGTAGACCGCATTTTGCGCTGGTTTGTTGTGACGCCGGACATGCACCGGGTGCATCACTCTACTGAGGGGCGTGAAACGAACTCCAATTTTGGGTTTAATCTGCCGTGGTGGGATCGCTTGCTGGGCACTTACCATGCACAGCCGCGGATGGGACATGAAGGCATGACCATTGGTCTTGAGGAATTCCGGGACAAAAAGCGTTGTGTAATGCTGCCGGGCATGCTGTCAATCCCCTTTATCGGTAGCTTCTCAATGAAATGAAGGAATCTATAAGTTGAAATAAAGACGGCTAAAAGGTTACGTTTAGAAATACTAAACTCTGTTTTTCATAATAATATTCTGCTTTATTATATGTCCTAATGTGTATATAATCGTCACATGGGAAGGCATTATCTGCACGAAAGGCCTTAAAATAAGACGGCTTTCGCACGTTTAATTTTTGTTGTTAGGTATAGACAGTAGAGTAAAAAAATATGTTCCAAATAGAAGACCACAAACAGATCATCGGGAGAATCTGCAAAGACCTTCGAGTGAAGAGTCTCGATCTCGTTGGTTCAGCCTCAAGGGAGGACTTTGAACCTGAAAGAAGTGATATTGACGTCCTTGTGGAATTTGACGGTCATGACAGGCTCTTTGACCGTTACTTTGAACTGAAAACACGACTTGAGGAGCAATTGGGAAGGCAAGTTGATGTCATTCAGGATAGTGCGGTGAAGAATCCTTACGTTAGAAGAAGTCTGAATCAAGATAAGGTGCGAATATATGGACCACGATCCCAAAGCCTACCCCTTCGATATTAAACAGGCGTGTGATGAAATCAAAAAATTCATTCAAGACATGAGCTTTGAAGAATATTCTCGCAATTCTATGGTAAAGGCCGCTGTAGAGCGCAAATTCTTAGTAATTGGTGAGGCGATGGCAAGATTGAAAAGAGAGCATCCAGAAATAATAGACAAAATTACCGATCATGAGAAGATTATTGGTTTTCGGAATGTCCTCGTTCATGGTTACGACATCATTGACGATGCAACGGTCTGGTCTGCTATAAAGGATAGTATACCAACTCTTCGACATCAGATGGAAGATATATTAGACACCTAAATCGTTGTAGCCAATCCACTCGCGTGAGGAAAAAGAGTAAAGAATCCACCCGCGGAGCAGGTGGCTTTGGGATAACCCCTATAAGGGGATGAAAATGCCTTCCTTCCAAAGGAAGCAAGGTTGAGTTGTCCCCATTTTAAATTTACCGTTGTTACTCTTCTTGGCGCTCTTTCTTCTCTTGATATTTCACATATTTGCGTATCTTTTCCGTATCCAAACCAACGGTATCGACACAGTAACCTCTCGACCAGAAATGATTACCCCAATAAGGTTTTTGCTTCAAATGTCGAAACTTATTGAAAACTCGAATAGCTGTTCTGCCTTTGATTATACCTACAAAATCGGATATCGATATCTTGGGTACTACCATGACAAGCAGATGAACATGGTCAATTTGTACATTTAACTCAACAACTTCACAGCCTTTTTGTTCAGAAAATGCTCTGACACACTTACCTACTTCTTCTGCTACTTGACCAGTAAGTATTCTTAGACGATATTTTGGTGTCCAAAGAATATGATATTGACAATGCCATATCGTATGCGATAATTTGCGAAATCGACTCATTTGTTACTCCTTTGTTGATGTTGTGGGGACAACTCAACTTAGATTGTAACAATGAGTCGTTTTACTGGCAAAGCCTTTAAACTCTGACCACGCCCACAGGGCGTGGTTTTCCACATTATTAATAAAGATTTTTGATATTCTCCTGATTTGTACTGCTGAAAATGATCATCCGGAATATAACCCTCTATTCCTCTCTCCTCGAGATACTCATAATTTGCATAGCTCCCGTATCCACCATCAGCCGCTACTTCTTTGACTTTTTCCTGCGTGTTTACCTCTGTCTGCTCTATCATCGGTTTCAATTGATTCCGGTCGTTCGCTTCCATTACCGATTCCGCTGCCATGATAATCCC
>VGXX01000201.1 GCA_016873155.1 Planctomycetota bacterium
CCAGGCAGGTGAAAACGATGACGAACTCAATCGTATAAAAAGTGGGGTTCAAGTTATAAACTTGAACCCGCATAGGGCGTCTTACCAAGAGGCAGGCCGAACAAACAAAAGCACAAACAAATAGCGCCTGTCCTCAATTCTTCCTGAATAAAAGATTTTACCTGCTAACCGTTCAAAATCGGCCGACGCACTTTTTGCGGTCAGATGGATTGCCTTTTTGGTAGGTTGAAGCGGAGCGCACCAACAAATCATGGAAATGATGGGTTCGCTTTTCTTAACCCATCCTACTTGACTAAGGGTTCGGGACAGCAACTGAGTGAAATGAGCCCATCGGCATCATGGTTTTGTTGAGTGCGCTTTGCTTTACCCAACCGTAATTAACATTCTATTCATCATGCAGTCTTAACTTTTATTGGTAGAGATTCAGCATCAAGCGTTGTAAGGTCAAGAATACCCTGAGCATGGTCAATATCTATTCCAACAGGTTTTCCCTCAGCATCAAAATCCACCACAATCCCTGGCGCAACTTCACGGGCTTCAGTCCCGGGACGCTCGACAAGATGAATGTAAAGCGAATCGGTATCAGCATGATAACTAAGCCTCATTTTGAGTTACCTCCTTAAAATTTCGGTCAAAAAAAGCATTGAGTATAGTTTTCTGATCTGGAAGTGTTACAACGCGAAGATATCTGTTTCCGTATTCGGGGACTCTATGCACCATCTTTTCTCTTGTTATGAACTTCTACATGGTTCAGTCTATTCTTATTGTCTTCCGCACGTCACGCCCCGAAAGTGATCGAACAACCGTAGCTCCTACAAACTGTGCAATCGCATACGCACACCAAAGCTTTTTCGGGATTTTGTCAGTCCCCTTGTATCGGTCTTCAATTCCTGGAAATAGTTTTAGATTAGGGATCACGGCCTTTAGCTCTGAATTTGCATCAACAGCAAGGCATCTGTTGAGCACCCTTTCAAGATCGTGCCTAATCTTATTTTTGGCATCTTTTTCAGATAGCTCAACCTTCGAGGCAAGAAATGCCTTCAGAAATATCTCCGTTGACATTCGTGCAGATTCCGTTGATTTTGAGTTAGGTGATCTTTCCAGCAGAAGAGCTACGGTCGCGTTGAGTTGCTGGTTTCCGCTATTGAGGAGTTCTTGAGCAAATTTGCCGTATGTGCTGATTTTCTGCAGGTCATCAAAGCCATAGGCATAATCGAAACAATCGGCCCAAACGGAAACATACTCAATGAGTTTGTCTCGATTAGTCCAAAGTTGATTTGCTATATTTGACGGCATGGTCTTAAGAGAATCGCGCGCATTGACCGTAACAATACCATATATAACTGGCACTACTATGGGCCAGAAGCAAGAATCGTAGTAATATGCTCCTGTATACATAGGACCAATCTGCTGCGAGCCTGCCTTTGTGTTTTTCTCAAACCAATAGAATATCCTCTTTGTATCTTCATCATTCATCGCAATCGGTCTGCCGGTAAGTTTTGCCCACTCACCCCACGCCAGCCACGGTCTTTGCTGATGAGGAATGTCGTTTTTGCTAAATCCCTCGTTAGTCTTCTTAAGCCACTCATCAGTCAATTCGTGCATTTCATATATCCCCTACCGTAAAATCAGAGTGCAAACCACATAACGCCACGTGTGCAGGCGTTATGTTATAAATTGTCTTATCAAGAATAGCACCAATATTTTAAAGTAACAAAAACGTTTCAATGTATGTAATGTAATTAATGAATGTTGCTTTCTTTAAGCTATTATCCAAGTCTGAAAAGAGTGTCATTGGAGATTTTCGATTCAATCTGCTCAACAATCTTCCCAAGTTCCACTTTTGTTTCTGCCTGAAGACCAAGACAAATGGCAATTCCTTCGGAATCAGTACTGAGGCGTGATGTCATGTTGAGACGATACGCATGATTCTTTTGCGGCAACATACAGTAAGCATGAAGGTGCATAGGATCGCCATTGCGAGCACCCGCGAGGTGAGAGAACTGAAACTCCTTGCGAAGATAGTCCAACAGAAAGTCCTGAATCACGAGAACAAGGTGCTTGTTGATGGCCTCGAACGTCTGAACTTTGTGGTGTAATTGAATCAGAATGGTCTTTGCCGTCATCTTCCAATTCATACCGTAGGTCTTGTAGGACGCAGCTTCTTCCCTGACGACATTGACTCCAACATCCTGGAGGTACTTCTGGCGCGCTGGCCAGACCGTTCCGGTTGTATCAAGCGTCTGAAGTTCAACGCCGACAAAGTCCTTCACCTTGGTGTTTCTGACAGATGCGAGGAAATAATCAACGCTGCCACCAGGAATGGAGACCTCTGGAACAATGTGCAGTTCGTTTCCTGGTTCATGAACAGTCAATAAGTGTAAGCAGTCAATAAAGACCTGTCTTCGTTCAAGCAGACGGTATGGACAGATGATAATGGGGCGTTTTACCCTACCGTAGAAAACAGAACAACTCCCAATCGATATTTCCGGCTGACTCTTCCTCACTTTGATGCATTTACGGTCGAGGTAAGGACACCATTGTCGTACTACAATAGATTTCCAGTCTTGCGCTTTGTTTGCAGTGCTTTGTCCAAACAACTCGATGAGATTGCTCATAGAAGTGTCCCGCATTTGCGCTCAGCGATTTTCAGATACTCTAGTGCTAGGTCAATTCCAACGGATCTTCTGCCGAGTTGGCTGGCAACAAGCATGGTAGTTCCTGTTCCACAAAAAGGATCAAGGACTAAACCGTCGTGGGGGCATGTAGCCAAAATGGGAATCTTGCAGAGGTCTTCCGGGTAAGGTGCGAAATGGTTATTGCGTTTCTGTGTATCCTCCGGGAGGATGTCCCAAACATCGGATGGCTTGCTTCCATTGGGGTGGTACTTGAGAAAATAAAATCCCTTGTCTTTTAACTCTTTTGCGCGTCCTGACAACCTTTCCGAATCTGAATGTGTTGTCCTCTGTTGACCGCGTATGATCATGCGGAAGTCTGCCACATCTCCACGCGTAACGGAAACTAGCATTTCTTCAAGCGCCGCCATTGCGTCTGCCTTCTCAGCGTCTGAAAGTGCTGTGGTAAACTCAATCTGTCGTTTGTACCTGATCCCACTGACACCGGTGGCAGATACAACTGAACCATTGACAACTCTCGTTTTTTTAGGGGTACTACGTATGGCGTCAGCATTGTAGTAGTAGCCACGAGGATACTTCACAAAATGAAAAATATCCTCGTGGACATTACGTAGTCTGTCAAGAGTGTTATCTGGCCCACCCTTGACTTTATTCCAGACTATGCTGTTGCGGAGTGTCCAGCCTTGTTCGTCCATCATTTTAATTGCTAGTCGCCAAGGAACTCCGACGAGGTGCTTGTCAGCGTATGAGTCACCAATGTTCAACCAAAAGGAACCAGATTCCTTTAGAACACGTTTGACCTCTGCGAAAATATCTAGCAAATTCGATATGTAATCCGCGTACTCTCGCTCTAAACCAATTCCGCCGTTGTGATACTCCCTTTTTCCCCAGTATGGCGGACTAGTCATGCAAAAATCAAAAATACCAGATGAGCACCGACGGAGGACATCTAAGGCATCACCCTGGATAAAAAGGGGGGTGAGACGCCCCTTTAGGGCATACTCCTGAATCCTGTCACGCGCATCTGTTATATTGGTAATCATCGGGTAAATTATACCTCTTATTTCGTCATGCTCGAGTTTATTTTCTCAGGCATCCACTATTTATTTCTATCTTTATTCTGTAATCGTTAGCATATTAGATCAATATATTGAATCATAATTTGAATCGACTTCTTTATACGCGACCCCATCTCTCATCCGTTAGGGCTACTACTTAAACCTCTGTAGATACCTGGTATAAACCCAGCCCTGTATTGTTACTCCCTGAGCATCAGTCCATTTTACAAGCGTCCATCTTCGGCCTTTTTCAATTATCTCCACAACTTGTCCAAAATATAAATAACCAACGATCTTTGATTTTCGATTTCCCTTTTTCCTGACATCAAGAGTATCTTCTGTAACAAATCTAAATGAGGCTAAATAGGATTTATCTTTTGCAACAACTTGGATCCGCCTGTTAATTTCTTTATTTGCTACTCTTTTATCTATTGTAAATGACTGCCTTAGATAATAGTCAGATATTGGCTTAACAATCGATAAAATAATGCCAACAATGATAGGAAAAATAAACCATGTTAGAATCTTTTGTATAAAGGGGTCTTTTAGCGACTGTATCTCATAAACAATTTTCGATACAGCAATATCGAGCTTATTACCTGCATGTTCAAACGCTGATTCTGTAACCTGATTTACAATATCTTGAAGCGCTTCTTTGCTAATGGACTCAGTTGCCACAGATATTGTCCCATTACCGTCTACTAAGATGTCACTACCATCTACTTCATAAGCTAAAGGCCAATTATCTCTCGATATTGAGTCCAATACCTGCTTAAGATTGGTATTTTTCAACGAAGATTGGAGAGCGTTTATAGAGTTACCGATTGGTTTTATAAAGTTTTGAAATTGTAACTGTAATGTTTGCATTGATTCACGAATATCTTTCAATGGATCTTGATACTGAAAGGGTCGCAGTGATTCATGAAGTTCTTTCAATTGATCTCGATATTTAAATGCTTGTATCGAGTCATTAAGTTCCTTAACGGAAGTGAGAGTGTCTATAGGTCTTATAAAATTTTGAAATTGTAGGTAAAGTGGTTTCATTGATTCACGAATACCTTTCAATGGATCTTGATACTGGAAAGCTCGCAGTGATTCGCAAAGTTCTTTCAATGGATTATGGTACTTAAGTGCTTGCATAAATTCACATAGTTCCTTAGCGGAAGCAAGAACGCCCACTCTTTCTTGTTCAAGTAGCACGTGCTTAATTTTATTTTTGAGATATGGTTCTTTTATCATCGTCCCACTTGGAGAAGACATTTATTTTATCTTTCTTTTGCAATTTTCAGCATACTATCTCATGAAATAGCGCATGTCAAGCCGAAATCGGCATAATTACGTTGAATACTCAAAGACGTTTTCGATATAATGGGACTAAAATTTTGCCACAAAGTCGCAAAGGCACGAAGTAATACTTAGTGT
>VGXX01000202.1 GCA_016873155.1 Planctomycetota bacterium
ATCCCCCTTTGTTAAGGGGGACTTAAAGAATAACTGTAAATACTTGTTTATGAAAAGAGGTATATTTCGTGAATACGAAGATATTAGGAAGTCTGTGGGTAAGTAGTTTGTGTTTAGTATGTATTGCTTTTTTTGTTTTGGAAGGGTGTAAGAAGGAGTCGCCCCAAACAGGTGGAAGTGAGTCTGTTCAGGTAAAGGTAAAAAAAGGACATAAAGAGCTTGGGTTAGAGCTTTATGAAAAAGGAAAAAATGCGGAAGCTATTGCAGAATTCAAGAAAGCCATAGCGGACAATACAGCAAATGTCGAGGTGTATTCCAAACTCGCATCTGCATGCTATGACGAGGAGATGACAAGTGACGCTATCAATATGTATAAGAAAGTTATCGAGATAGAACCAAACCATATCGAGGCGCGCTATGATCTTGCGCTTGTTTACCTGGATGAAGGATTGTGTGAAGAGGGGATAAGAGAATTAAAAAAAGTATTGGAGATAGACCCAAAATATGAAGATGCTTATTATAGCCTTGGGGATGCGTATTATGATTGCAACAGAAAAGATGACGCGGTAGAAGTATGGAAAACACTGCTTAAAGATAATCCTGAAGACAGTATCCTCCATTACAATCTTGGCGTTGCCTATCGGGATAAGAAACAAACAAAGGATGCGATATCCGAGTTGCAAAAAGCAATTGCAAGCGACCCAAAAGACGATGATGCGCGAAAGCTGTTAAAACAGCTAACCACGAAGAAGCAAGGGGTTAAAAGCACAGGGAATATTAAAAACAAGAAAAAGTCCGAGAAGAAAAAGGGAAAATAATCCTATTATTTTATCTGGTGATGGAGCTATGACAAGGTTAGTGAGTATTATGAATGAGAAAGATGATTCAGAAATGGTTCTTGTGCCGGCGGGGGATTTTATCATGGGTGAAGAACGAAAGGTTGTGCATGTTAATGAATTTTATATTGATAAATTTCCAATAACCAATGCCCAATATAAAAAGTTTGTTGATGCCACAGGAGCCAAAGACCCCTTTTTCTGGAATAATGAGCGGTTTAATAAACCATTACAACCGGTCGTAGGTGTTAGCTGGAATGATGCAATTGCCTATGCAAAATGGGCTGGCAAACGACTTCCCAGGGAGATCGAGTGGGAAAAAGCGGCGCGGGGCGTTGACGGCAGAGAGTATCCGTGGGGAAACATACAGCCTGACAACACAAGGGCTGTTTACAATCTGGATCCAAACACAGGCGCTCCAGCGCCAATTGGCAACCGGAAAGAAGGTATGTGCCCTTTTGGTTGTTATGACATGGCTGGGAATGTTTGGGAATGGTGCGAAGATTGGTATGAGGAAGGAAAATTTCGAGTGGTTAGGGGCGGCTCATGGGTAAACCATCATTATATTCTGCGAAGCGCCTACCGAAGCTGCAGTTATCCTGAGGGCAAAGATAACAATGTCGGTTTTCGCTGTGTAAAGGATGTAGAGTAATTACCTTTTTTTGATTCCTAATGCATTCAAGGAAAGCCGAATGTCGTAACTCCCATCGAATTTGAATTCTTCGTCAAAGACCTTCTTGAGGTCGTAAATATTTTTAAAATCATCCCTGGTATCCGTTTCTGTCTTTCCCATAAGGCCGTTTTCCACTAAATTAAATACAATATTTCCAAAATCTTCGTCCTGGTTTATTCCCCATTCTTCAAATACGGTTAATGCCATAAAGCCGAATTGTTTTGATGCGTATTGTCTGATACCCTCCAAAAGCTGTCTTCCCGTTACGTGGCGGTCCACATCGGTTGTTTTATGGTGATTTTTACCTAACATATTTGTGGTGTAATCAAGGGCTTCAAATACAAATTGATAGGCTTGCAATAAATAGCGGGGGTCTTTTTTAATAATCTCTTTTAACTTATTCCACGTCTTTGTCATATACGTTTCTCCGAATATTAATGTTGTGTATATCCATATATACAGTTAAATTTTAATCATAGCGAAACGGTTTTCAATACTGGGGAATCGATTTTTGGGAATAAAGGTTTTCCCTTACGGACAACAGTATCTTTCTTGAACCCTTGCCGGCATTCCAGGCAGAGAGAGCGGTTGTCTTCTAAGATGCCTAGCTGTCGTTGAATTTCTGCGGCTGTTCCCGGCATAAACGGATAGATAAACACGGAAATATCTTTAATAGCCCCGGCCAATGAGCCGATGACTGCTGCAAGCTGCGTTCTTGTAGTATTTGTTTTGGCAAGCACCCAGGGTTTTTTGTCTTCTATGAATTTGTTGGCATGGCCTATAAATGCCCAGATATTCTCAAGCGCCTTGCTAAATTGGAGTTCTTCCATTTCGGTTTCTACTTTATCACAGGCGCTTTTTGATAGCCTTTTTAGTTCGTCATCGGTATCCGCAATCTCCGGAATGACTCCTTGAAAGTATTTTTCAATCATCGTTAATGTGCGTTGTAATAGATTGCCAAGGTCGTTGCCGAGGTCGGAATTTATTCTGTGAATAAGGGCGCTGTAAGAAAAATTTCCATCTAAACCGAAAGGGACTTCTCTCAGGAGAAAATATCTGTAGGCATCCGTGCCGTACGATTGAATAATAGTCGTTGGGTCGATAGCGTTTCCTAAGGATTTTGATATTTTTTGACCTTCAATAGTCCACCACCCGTGTGCAAAGACTTTACAGGGCAAATCTATTTTCAATGACATAAGTATGGCAGGCCAGATAACGCCGTGAAACCATAAGATTTCTTTTCCGATAATATGGACGTTTGCAGGCCAGTATTTTTGGAATTTTTGCATATCGTCGTTGTATCCCAGGGCGGTAATATAGTTCAGAAGCGCATCAATCCACACATAAATAGTGTGTGTCGGGTCCATGGGGACTTGAATGCCCCATTCTACAGCCGACCGGCTTATGCTGATATCTTCAATCTGAGTTTTAATTCGGTGCAATAATTCATTTTTTCTCGATTCGGGTTGAATAAAATGAGGATGTGTATCGTAATATTCAAGAAGGTTTTTCCGGTATTTCGATAACCTGAAAAAATAATTTTTTTCCTTTACTTTTTCAACAGATCGTTTGCATTCCGGGCATTTCTTTTCTTCAAGTTGTGATTCAATCCAGAAACTTTCACAGGGAATACAATACCATCCCTCGTATTCTCCCAGATAGATGTCTCCATTCTCAAAGATTTGCTGAAAGATTTCTTTTACCCTGCGGCAATGCCGTTCATCGGTCGTCCGTATGAAATCGTCATTGGAGATGCCGAGGTTATTCCATAAGGTCTTGAATTTATCTACCACACCATTGACAAATTCTATCGGTGTTTTATTACCGGCTTGCGCCGCTTTTTGAATTTTTTGGCCGTGTTCATCCGTTCCCGTCAGGAAGAAGACATCCAGGCCTTTTGTTCTTTTATATCGGGCAAGCACGTCGGCGGCAATTGTTGTATAAGAATGTCCGATGTGTGGCGCGTCATTTACATAGTAAATGGGTGTTGTAAGATAAAAGGTGCGCTTATTCAAGGTCGCAATCCTTTTCACAGGGTTGATCACACATCGGTTCTTTTTGCCGCAAGGGTTCTCTTACTTTGTCTGTGATTTCTTTGACTGACACATGAATTTTGTTTTTATTTTCCAGCTCAATGGTAACTTGTTGTTGTAATACATCATAATTAATGACTTCCCCAACTCCTTTCGCTGTTTTCACAATAGAACCCTTTTTTGGAAGAACGTGTTTTAAATCTTCATAGACTTTGTCTTCATAACGCAAACAGCACATGAGCCTGCCGCACCTGCCGGATATTTTAGAGGGGTCCAGCGTTGCCTTCTGATTCTTTGCCATCTTCATAGTAACGGGTTCTAAATTTTTGAGGAAGGATCTGCAGCATAATTCCCGTCCACAATGCTCGTAATCAGCCAGGAGTCTTGCTTCATCCCGGACGCCTATTTGTTTCATTTCTATGCGTGCCTGATATTCTTTTGCCAGGTCTTTTACCAGTTCCCTGAAATCAACGCGGCCGTTGGCCAGAAAATAGAAAATGATTTTCTTGGTGCCAAATAAATGCTCGACGCTGGCCAGTTTCATGAGAAGTTTATGTTCTTTGATCTTTTTTTGGCAGAATTTGAATTCAACGGGAATCATTTCATCGGTTATCTTTTTTTGTTTTTCTTTATCATCAGGGGAAGCCTTACGTAAAACCTCGCCAAAATTTTCAATTGGATCAGTATCGTCTATTTCTTTAACCTTGGTAATGACTTCCCCGAACTCTACACCGCGGCTGGAACGAATTATGACCGGATCCCCTTTTTTTAACGAGTTAAATGCAGCAAAAAAGTCGGATGTATTTTTTAAGACACCATATCGAATAGTTAGTATGTGTCGCATGTAGGTATATTTGTGATGAGATGGATAGTACGGTCTTTATAAAACCAAGAATATTTATAAATAATAACAATTGTACTATATCTTGTCAAGGTTACACGTTTTTTTGAATGTGATTATGTGTAATAGCTTCAATGAATTACACTTGCATTGTGAGTTTCAAATATGATATTATCCCCCTTAAACGATAAAAATGGCGAATGATTTTCAAATTAAGATTGTGAGGTTGGCAATGAAGAAATTTCTTGTTGGCGTAATAGCTGGAAGTGGTTTAGTAGCGCTGATATTTTCAGGAATGCCGGGAAATACGTTATATGCGCAAGATGCGTCGAATAAGTTGAATATGCTTGAGATTGTTATTTCAAATCTTATTGCAAGGGTTGAAGCCCTGGAAAAGCGTGTAAGTGCGTTGGAGAAAAATTCCTCTCCGGGTGTTGCAAAGGCGCCCAAAAAAGAGGCATCTATAAAGGAACCTCCAAAATCTTCTTTTGCCAGTGGGTTTGAGGATATTGGGAGTGGGTTTTTTGTAAGGAATGTGCGTTTCAACCCATTTGGCACCAATGTGCTTTTAACAGGGGAGATGGCTAATAGGTCTGATAAGAATTATCGCTTTGCAAAATTTACACTAGAAATCTACGATGATCGGGATTTATTGGTCAAAAAAGAAGAATTTACAGTCCCAGACCTCCCGAAGGAGAGTGTAAAATCCTTTGAG
>VGXX01000203.1 GCA_016873155.1 Planctomycetota bacterium
ATAATACCGGTCAATCGCCTCGATAATGGTCTTTTTCCTGATGGCGTCGCCGTCATGTCCGGGCACGTCCGGCCCTTTAATGTGGATATAAAGCCCGTCGTATTTTTTCATATTTTTGATGGTCATATTGGCGCGCAGGGTGTAATCCTTTTCCAAATTTTTTGTGGGCGGTGGTATGGGAACTATCTTCATACCGGTCAGCATGGCAATGCCCTCTTCGGTCGGCATTTCCACAAAACACCCGAAATTTTTCCTGAATTTATTTTTTATCGCGGGAAGCGTGGGAAGATGATCACCTGCATCCCTCAACAATACAAGGTTTGCCGGGAGTAATCCCTTCTTCATGCGTTTTTTATTGACTTCAGATTGATCCAGCACCTCACAACTTTTCAAGGTAAACTCATTTACAAGGAGCGCGGAACGATAGGCCGCATCAATGTCCGGGCAATCGTGTACAGGCATACAATATTCAACCATATTCTCAAAAGTGCCTGTTTCCTTTGCAACGCCTAAAAGGCCGTGTTTTGTATATGCCGGGTCGGTGTTCGTTACG
The DNA here is from genome assembly GCA_016873155.1 of Planctomycetota bacterium. Lineage (GTDB taxonomy): Bacteria > Planctomycetota > Brocadiia > Brocadiales > Brocadiaceae > Wunengus. The sequence continues at coordinate 554 of VGXX01000203.1, forward strand.
TACCCGGAAAGTTTGTTCTTAACGCCACGGGCGACCAATACGCCTCTGTATTCGAGGGTATTTTTAAAGGTAAATGTAGCGGGTATGGAATCCAATTTTACCTTCTTATTAATCTCTTCACAGAGTTGAGTCGCCTCTTCCGTAGAAAGATTCCTTCCGACACGGCGATCCCTTATTTGTCTGCCCGTCCCCCGTGTGGCAAGGTTTGCACGGAAGGCAAGGTCTCCGTCCTTGATTTTCAATCCCGCGGCAAGCGCTTCGAGCGGGCCGCGCCCCGTATAATACTTCATTGCATCATAACCCAGGATACTGATGACCGCAATGTCCGATTCAGGTGCAATCCCCTTTCCGACAGTGTACATCAGTCCCGTCTGCCCTTCCCGCGCCAGCATATCCATCGTGGGCGTTGCCGCCGCTTCAAGAGGCGTACGATTGCCAATTTCCTTACAAGGATAATGCCCATCCCCTAAACCATCCAACACAATATATAAAATCTTTTTCATGTCCTATAACCTTTTCTACCTTAATTTTTAATCACTTTATAATATAAAAAGATCTAAGAATTTTTATGTAAACCATTAAACAGTAGAACTTTCCTCAAAAACTAAAACATCAACTGTCATCTTATCCATTATGTGGTTTTTACTTTTTGCCAACCTCTCCAACTCCTTATAAACACTACTTGACAGGTATTTTTCCCCACACTGTTGACAAACTGCTGCTGGAACATCTTTAATAATTACAAGAGTATCCCCCCAACGATAGTCAATAGTAACCAGTTGTTGAACTACATCAGCCTTGCAAAAATAGCATTTATCAAACATGTCTAACCCCTTTCCTTCTCGTTTTCCAATCTTTATTTTCTTTCATACTTCGCAACCCCTTCCCTGAATAAATCATTCCCGTATATATCATTGGCAACCACGACGGGAAAATTTTCCACTTCTAACCGCATAATAGCCTCCGCACCCAGGTCTTCGTACGCCACGATTTCCGCCTTTTTTACGGCCCTTGCGAGCAATGCGGCAGCGCCGCCGGTGGCTGCGAAATAGACCGCCTTATATTGCTTCAGGGCTTCGATAACGGATTGAGAGCGATTACCCTTCCCAATGGTTGCCTTCAACCCTTTTGCCAATAACTTCGGTGTATACACGTCCATGCGATAGCTCGTGGTAGGCCCGCAGGACCCAATGGGTCTGCCTGGTCGTGCAGGACTCGGACCTACATAATAGATAATTTGATTCCGAATATCAAAGGGTAATTCTTTACCCGTATCGATAAGTTCCACCAACCGTTTATGCGCAGCATCCCTGGCTGTGTAAATAATTCCACTGATACTGACCCTATCTCCAACCCTGAGATTTACAACGTCATCGTCTGTTAAGGGTATTTTTAAATGTATTACATTTGACATTTTTAATAAGGCACCAATGTAATTGTTTTAACCCTATGCGCATGACATTCAATGTTAACGGCCACCGGCAAACTTGCTATGTGGCAGGGATGGCGTTCCACATGGACGGCCATAGCCGTAATCCAGCCACCCAGCCCCTGAGCGCCAATGCCTGAATTGTTGATCCTTTCCAGCATCTCGTTTTCTAAATTTGCAGTGTCAGGGTCAACGTGTTTGGTTCCCAGAGGTCTCAAAAGGGACTTTTTAGCCAAAAGGGCTGCATAATCAAATGTACCGCCCATCCCAACGCCCACGATAATTGGTGGACAGGGATTAGCTTTTGCTATCTTTACGGTTTCTACCACGAAATTAATGACGCCTTCTCTGCCATCGGCCGGGGTCAACATCGCAAGCCGGCTCATATTTTCGCATCCGCCGCCCTTGGCCATAAAGCTAATTTTTAAGCAATTTTCAGGGGTAAATTCTGTATGGATAATGGCTGGTGTGTTATCACCTGTATTGATACGATTGAGAGGATCTTTCACCATGGACTTTCTCAAGAAACCCTTTTTATATCCCTCCCGAATACCTTCATGGATAGCTTCATAAAGACGACCGCCAACGATCTCTATGCCCTCCCCTATCTCGACAAAAACAACTGCGACCCCCGTATCCTGGCATAAAGGCATCTGGCATTCATGGGCGATCTTTGCATTCTCTATCAACTCTGCAAATACCTCCTTGGCAACCGGAGAGCCTTCCGCCTCGTAGGAGTCTCTCAGTGAGTCGAGAACGTCTTCGTTCAGATTGAAATTGGCATCCATGCAGAGCTGTGAGACCTTCTCCGTTATTTCAGATGCGCTAATCCTGGTACGTGTAGCCATAACGTATCGCCTTTATATTCTCGTCAAGAAATTGCGAGGGAAATTCCGAGGCAAAGTTTACCGTTTCGATATTAATACCGATCTTGCTCAACAACCTGCCCAGCGCAATCATGTTGACAAATATAGGACTGTTAAACTGTTCTGTGGCGAGTTTTTCGAAAGGAATGCGGTCGCTTGCCGGGCAGCGGAGTTCACACTTTTTGCATTCTGCGTTACAGGCGGACGCCTCGATAAGCACGTGTTTTGCGCGAACCGTCGGGTCGGGTGTCTTTGATAATTGAAGCCCTATATCCGCTTCTTCAAAAAAGGGCACTTCGATTGGCTCATCGGAATATACGATCTCCGCCCGAATGTTGCCTCCGCGTACGGTTGCATCGTAAACAAGATTCAAGGCCACCTCTTTCCCCAGTTTGGCAAGGATATCAGCCAGTACATGTGCCATAAGTTTAATGCCCTGTCCCGCCTCGCCGGCCAGCACGATCTTTTTAGCGCGGTGTTCCTCCGGGATTGGGGTAATTTTCCGTACCATGAGAATAACACCCATCCCAAAAAATCTGCGGTCGATAAAGGCCACCTCTTTAAATCCATGCTTTTGAAAGAGGTGATATGCAACTTTTTCGGAAGGATAAGTAAACAACTTTGCCTCATGGCATCCCTTTCCCAAAAAAACCTTCATTGTCTCTTCAAGGAGTTGATCCCCGTATCCCTTTTTTCTGTGTCCGGGCAACAAACCCATCCAGTGTAAATTTCCCACGCCCTCAGAGACCCACGCAAATACAAAACCCACAACCTTGCCGTTTTCCTTGCCAACAAGATATACACAATCTTTGTTATCCAGGCGTTTTTTAACTTCTTCTACGGGGTAAATACCTTTGAAATGCAACCGTTCCACCTCCAGGCTCCTGGCGTGTAATTCATCAATAATGAAATGATAGAGGTCTACAACCGCTAAAACGTCAGCTTCCTTGAGGTTTTCAATAATAAAGGTCATAGTGAAGAGGAAACAATTCAATTATTAAATGTTTTAAACTACACTGCTTTAAATTATCCAAACAGTAATAAAAATGCAAGGTTAATTTATAATCGGACAGTTTTGATTTGGGAAGAAAATAACTTGCCTGAGACTTATAGAGAATTTATTTTATAAATTATGGTAACTGTGCCATAGAAGCCTTTCCACATTACCATGCAATTTCACACTAAAAATTTGCCTGTTTAAAAGCGAAATTTTTTGTTCCTATTTTTTCCCAAGGGGATATAATATATTTTAAAAATAACTATTAACAAGTATTCGAGGTACTGATTTTGCATCCTCTTATATAGATTCGTCCTTAAAACACAATTAGCAACACAAGCTAAAACATGCACCGGAAAGTGAGTGTTTATCCGCAATGACCAAATGGACAACAAATAGGCGGCTTCTGTTTTTCCTGTCCATAGGTGTTTTGCAAACCTTTCTTTCTCTCAATTCGTCTCACCCTTTTGCAGAGGACGCAACAACGACTCGCCTTGAAAACACATCTTTTAATACTGATAGTAAGAGGAATCTGAATGTGGATAAGGCAGTGGCAGATGAGATTTCAACCGAGGCCATTTGGTTTGGATTTAACGAAGAAGTGACAATTGCCACACGGCATGAGACGCAGATAAACAAGGCGCCGGGCATCGTTACGGTAATTACCGATGATGAGATCAAGAATCTGGGTTACCGCACTTTTGCTGAGATTTTGAGGACTGTGCCTGGGTTTGAAATTCTGAAGAAGGCGGATTTTGGAGATGTAGTCCCTGCCGTGCGGGGTCTTGAGAGCGCTAACAAGGTACGGGTAATGCTAAACGGACACTTTATAAATAATCCTCTCAGAGGCGGAGCCTTCGGCAATTTTGACGATTTCCCGGTAGAAAGTATAAAGAGGATAGAAATCATCCGCGGGCCTGGTTCCGCTATGTACGGTGAAAATGCATTTACAGCGGTTATCAACATCATTACCAAAGACGCACAGGACATTGACGGTGTAAAGGTGAGCAGTGGTTATGGAAGCTTTGACACGTATGACGAAAACATCGTATTTGGGAAGAAATTGGGGGAGGTTAGCATCTCAGGAATAGTACATTACAGGCAGTCGGATGGTTTTGACGGCATTGTCGAGAGCGATAATCAAACACGGATTGATAACGTTCTTTCTTCTTTTGGTTTTTCCCCGGTCTCTCAGGCGCCCGGAAGAGTGGAGGATGGGCGGCAGGAATACAACCT
>VGXX01000204.1 GCA_016873155.1 Planctomycetota bacterium
AGCCGCCGTTCTCTTATTTGTTAGTTCACTCGTTGGGTGGACTACTTCATTAGGGTATTATTTACTTCCCTGTGTTGCTTATGCCTTTGGTTATCAATATTTGTTTCAAAAACGAATGGTATCTGAAGGCTTATTGCTTGAGACTATTGCCGACTTCAATTTTATATTTACAGGCATTATCGCCTTTGTGTGGAAATCCAGTCATTTTTGAGTTTTATAGGTAAACTATGGAAGAAAAAAAATTAGGGATGGTTGCACAATTTAAAAAAGACGTCAGAAGAAGGATGTTGACAGGGTTGTTGTTAATCCTGCCGGTTTATGTTACCTATTTTGTTGTAAAATTTCTCTTTGGTTTCGTTGGAGGCACACTTTCGCCGGTTATTAAAAAGGTATTGCAATTTTACGGTGTCGCCTTACCGAGATCCTCTCTCGATGAATTTATTATTACGTTCCTCGGTCTTATCCTTACTTTTATTTCTTTATATTTTATTGGTATCTTTGCCGCTAATTTCGTTGGCAAGGCCATCATCAATTATTTTGAAAACCTGCTGACAAAAACTCCTATTATTAAAAACATCTATTCGTCCGTAAAACAAATAATCCACTCGGTAAGCTTGCCGGGCAAACAAGCCTTTAAACGCGTGGTTCTCGTTGATTTTCCAAAAGAAGGCACAAAATCAATAGGTTTTGTTACTGGCGCCACGCAATATAACAACGAAAAGAAATTTATCTGTGTGTTTATTCCAACCACGCCAAATCCGACAACGGGATTTTTAATATTTGTCACGGAGGATGACGTCATGGATTCTAATCTTAGCGTTGAGGAGGCATTTAAAACGCTCTTTTCTGGCGGAGTGCTTACTCCTAAAGATATCATTGCATCATTCAAAACGGCAAACAATAAAACTGACAATAAAAATTAGTCTTTGATAAAGTTTTGAAGCCACAAATTCCACAGATAAAGATTTTTTAAGGGAGTGCATGTCGGCTGGTGTCGGCGACGGACTTCAAATCCGGTCTGTCCCGCTTATGGCGGGATAGGTGGGTTCGATTCCCACACGCTCCCGCCAAATCTTATTCTTACGGAAAGTAAAGTAACAGTTCTTAGATAATAGAAGTACAAATAGCAATAATTACATCATCAAGCCTTTTGTTATTCAAATCTTTAGGGACAATCAAGGCAGGCCTTAGTTTAAATTCCTTTAATTCCAATGCATAACAGGATAAGAATTCATATAACAGGAACAGTTCAAGGGGTAGGTTTCCGTCCCTTTGTCTATAACCTTGCAAATAAATATAATCTCAAGGGTTTCTGCCTGAACGATTCACGAGGGGTTCTCATAGAAGTACAAGGCGAAATGATTGACAGGTTTATTGAGGAAATAAAGACATCTCCCCCCCCTCTTTCAAGGATTGAAGAACTAACATCCCGCGTTCTTGTTGACGGAGAAGTGTACGAAGATTTTAGCATCCGTGAAAGTGTGTCTCATGAAGGTAATTTCACCTTTGTTTCCCCGGATATAGCAACATGCCCTGACTGCCTAAAAGAGCTTTTCGATACAATGGATAGACGGTATCATTACCCTTTCATTAATTGCACAAACTGTGGACCGCGTTTTACTATCGTTAATGATGTGCCATACGATAGAATAAATACCACGATGTCTGATTTTCGTATGTGTCACGATTGCAGTAGTGAGTACCACGACCCCGCAAACCGACGCTTCCACGCACAGCCCAATGCCTGCCCTGTTTGTGGTCCTCAGTTAATGTTACTCAATAATGAAGGGTTTGCAGTTCAAACACCAGACCCCATTTCTACTGTTTGCACCCTTCTTCGTGACGGAAAGATAGTTGCCGTTAAAGGGCTTGGAGGTTATCATATCGCGTGTGATGCCCTGAACAGCAAGTCCGTTTCTCTTTTAAGGAAAAGAAAATACAGGGAAGACAAACCCTTTGCAGTAATGATGGAAAATATCGAAACGGTAAACAAGTTTTGTCATGTTAATGCAAAGGAAGAAACCTTGTTATTATCTACACAAAGACCTATTGTCCTGCTGAAAAAAAAGAGTGATTGTGCCATTCTACATGACGTATCAGTTCCCCCCCCTCCCCTAACCCCTCCCGCCAGGGGCTGGGGAAACCTGTCCTCGACGCAGATCGGGGGAACGTTTCCTTCCCCTCGATGGGGGAGGTCAGGTGGGGGTGCTGAACTGTTACCGCATGACATTGCACCTGATAATCTGTATCTTGGGGTAATGCTGCCTTATACACCGCTCCATCATCTTATAACGAAAGAATCCGGGCTGCCGCTCGTAATGACCAGCGGCAACGTGAGCGATGAGCCTATTGCTTATAAAGACTCCGAAGCCTTGGAAAGACTCAAAGGCATTGCAGACTATTTTCTCGTACATGACCGGGATATCTTTATGCGGTGCGATGACTCGGTCGTAAAAGTGGTTGAAGATAGTGAGACTATCATCCGCAGGTCGAGGGGATATGCGCCATCCCCGGTAAGGCTGCAATACGCCTTTCCAAAACCTGTCTTCGCATGTGGGGCATTTCTTAAAAACACATTCTGCCTGGCACGTGGGAATCATGCCTTTTTAAGTCATCATATCGGAGATTTGGAAAATATCGAGACCTTGAATTCGTATGAGACGGCTATTGAGCATTATAAAAGACTGTTCTCCATTGAACCGGAGGCGATAGCATACGACCTTCATCCGGAATACCTTTCCACCAAATACGCCCTTGCGCAGAAAGACACTCTCTCTAAAATAGGTGTACAACATCATCACGCCCATATTGTAAGCTGTATGGCAGAGAACGGCATTACCCACAAGGTGATTGGTGTTGCATTTGATGGTTTGGGTTATGGAGACGACGGCAATTTCTGGGGCGGTGAATTTCTTATTGCAGACTTTTCTGAATATGAACGGGCTGGTCACCTTGATTACGTGCCTATGCCCGGAGGGGAACAGGCAATAAAAGAGCCGTGGCGGATGGCCGTTTCTTATCTGTATCAGATATATGGCAATGATATTCCTTTGATTAACACGCCTCTCACCCCTCATTTTACTGGAGAAAATAAGACAATAGTAGACCATCCGAAAATAAAAGTTCTTCTTAAAATGCTATCGCAGCGTATTAATTGTCCTATGACATCGAGTATGGGTAGGTTATTCGATGGTGTGGCTTCGTTACTTGATTTGCAGCATTCTGTCAACTATGAAGGACAGGCTGCAATAAAACTCGAATCAATTGCAGATGAGCACATTATAGATCATTATCCATTCGATATTGACGTCTTAGCAGGGACACGCTGCCGCGTGCCCTTTATCATTCAATGGCAGCCGGTCATAAAACACATAATGGAAGACCTGCAACATAAGACCGCAAATCCCATCATTTCCGTGCGATTCCATAATTCGATAGTTGAAATGGTTGTTCAGGTATGTATAATACTTCGGGGCAGTAAAGGTATTAACGATGTTGTATTGTCAGGCGGAGTGTTTCAAAACAAATTTCTGTTTAAACGTCTTTTAAATAAACTCTCATCGCAGAACTTCAACGTGTATTTTCAAAAAAAAGTCCCCTGCAACGATGGTGGATTATCGTTAGGACAGGCAATTATTGCCAGTGAAAGGTTAAAGACATGTGTTTAGCCGTTCCCATGAAACTTATTAAAATTGACGGAACTAAGGGCATAGCCGAGCTAGGAAACCTGCAACGAGAGATTGGACTTCTCCTGTTAGAAAATGCAAAAATTGGGGATTATGTGATCGTCCATGCCGGTTATGCCATTCAGATATTGGATGAAAAAGAGGCACTGGAAACAATGCGAATATTGAACAATCTATAAAACATAACGAGTTTTATATATTCGCCACGCTGTTTGGGAAATATACTCACCACGTCAGCAAGAGTAAAATCATATTTCCTCATATCTTTAAGTGTCACTGTAACATTGCACAAATTTTCAGCATCGTACGATAACTCCCAGAATGATGGAGAAGTTGGGGGGAGAATATTCAGTATCTTCCTTGAAGAAACGATTGAAATCATCGCTGCGGTCTTCCACAGTGTACTGAGGTATGGTTTTCTTCAACCAATCCATGGTATCTTTAAGGTTTGGGCCATTGGCAAGGCAATGATTGCAGAGCAATAATATGGCAACAAGAAACGATATTTTCAATTTCACCATATATCAAAATGCTAACCGATAGAGGGAATCTCGCAATCTTCATCACAACTTCAGCGACTGTTTAGCTGTTCAATTTCTGTCTTCAATTTCTCTTTTTGTTCGCTATCTGATAATTTTTGCCACTCTTCAAGCAGATTATAGGGTTTGAAAATTTCCTGCCGTTCTTTGTCATTGAGTTCAATAGCATTCAGGAGAGATTGCGCTTCCTTTTGCATAAGTGTTGGTAAAAATTCCAGTACATCAAAGCTATCACTTGAATTTTTCAGGGTGCTTAAAGCTAGAAGAGCTTTTGCTATGGCTTTACCACTGTCTGTAATCTTTTTCTCTGCCTTTTGAGCTCTCACTAAGGCCTCTTGGGCTTGCACTAAAGCCTCTTGTGCCTTGATACGCTCATTTCTTGCTTCTCTATATTGCCAGATAGAAACAACCAACAAACCAATAGAAAGAACAATAGAAATGACTGTTGCAAAGTACTTAATGTACTGAATATTATTCTGATAATGACCACAGTGAAAGCACACTTTTGCATTTTCGTTTATTTGCTCTTTGCAATAACGGCAACATATTTTGTTAATTGGATTATCAGTCATTTACTTTCTTCTATGAATGTCAAATTGGCACCGGTGATACAATCTCATATCTGGAAATGATCGTTACTTTATAACCTAAATCAGCGATTTATTCCCCTCCTTCCTGCAACACCTCATGGGTTCCACCACATTTTTCGCAGCGAAAAGCCCCTGGCTCAATCTCTCCGTGCTCATACATGGTTGCCAACTCCATTGCCTGTTCCTCCGTATTGGCATAAGCAACAAGCGCGTCCAATTCGCTGTAATCTTTATAACAATTGAAAGAATGTACTTCACCGTCTA
>VGXX01000205.1 GCA_016873155.1 Planctomycetota bacterium
AAACGTGGAAGCGATTACCATGTGACCGGTAGATGAAACAGGCAGAAATTCAGTAATCCCTTCGATAACGGCGAGTATTACTGCTTCTAAATAAGTCATAGATTATCTCTCTTTCTTGCGCTCTGTTTCACCAAACGAAACAATCCATTTGTTTTACTCAGGCCACCGGATAACGTACGGCTGATTTTGTCACTTTGAAGGATAGATGAGCCGTTCGATTTATTTTTATCCTTCTTGCTGAAAAATCAAATCAACAAGATAAAGAAAACTTAACATTTAAAATGCAACCCTGAGTCCTTCTTTCAAAAACACTAATTGTTGCTCGTAATCACCTTCTTTTTGTCAATTGATCGACTGGTCTCATCGAATTTGCTGAGTGCTGTAATGACTCACATTATTAGACTGCCTCCCAGATGCTTTCAAATCTGCGATTAATCTTGCCGAGCAAATCCTTTGTTGATAATAGACTGTTGCTTTTTCTCTCATAGAAAGCGAACCAAGTTGTAACTCTTCTGAAGAAAGTTTCTTCAAGTCTAGAAAGATGGCATAGCATAATCTCTAAGGCTCGCTCAGCATCTTCATTACCAAGTAGGCTTGGATTTTGGTTGAACCCAGCAACTGCCTCATTTGGACTGAAATTCATATTTACCGAGCCAATTTGTTTGGGATCTCCTATTGCTATTGATTCAGTGAGGACGGTGCCATTTTCCGAACGTTGCTGGAGGAGAATCTCTTTTTCTAATTCTGTCCCAAAAGGAACGGGATGAGTTAATCCGTCACGCACTCTCTTCAATTCTTCAAAAAGCTTGTACTGATTATCTGACCTCCAAAAAGTTTGGCCTGTCCAAGCATATGAAAGCATTCCAATGCGATCACTAAGACTTAAATTATTCCACTTTCTTTGTAATGTCCGTGATAACCAATTGTCTTGGATCACTATTGGTAGTTGCCCTAGTCTTCCCATGTGATAGACAAATTCAATAGAATCTATTCTGAGTTAAATGACGATCATACGAAAAACATTTTGATAGATAAGCATTTTGAGGACACCTTTGGATCCGGCTTCTGCCGATATAGTATTTGCCCAGGGGCATTTTCAAGCCGAGCAATAATACTATCGGTGACACGTGGTCTTGCCGGTTCGCTCATGACATCCACTATCATTTTTTCCCAAGACAGCACTTTTTATATTTCTTTCCGCTTCCACACGGACAAGGTTCATTTCTGCCGATTTTAGACGCATCCCTGAAAATAGTATGCACTTCATGATTATTCTGCATGGTATTCTCAAAGGTTTGATGATCTGTCTCTTCATCCTGCGCGCTCCGAGTTAATTTTTTAAAGAAATTCTCTTTCCTTCCTTCCGCTTCAGCCTGTCTTTGCCCAACAGCCTCTTTCCACTCGTCGTACTCTGTTATCCTTTCTTCCATGATAGTGCATGCTATTATCAAATCCTCCTGCAAATCGGTTATAAAAGGATCGTAGGTACCACTAATTATAAGTTTGCGAACGGCTTCCAATCCATCGTACGCAAAATTATTTAACAGCGCCATGCCAAGCATTGTCCTGATCCCATAATCCTCTTCTTTCGCTAAAAATTCAAGCGCCCTTTTTACCAACAAATCCGAATGAATGCGCCTAAAAACATCGGATGCGTAAGACCGGAAGTGCGAATCGGCATCAGAAAACACTTTAGACACTGCTTCAATAACAGAGTCAGTCCCAATCCTGGACAGCGCAAACGTGCATTGTTCTGCAAGAAAATCGCTGTCAATTTTAAGTTTTTCAATGATAAGGGGGATTGCAGACTCTAACCGCATTTCCCCTGACAAAGCTACCACAAGGGGTTCCATCCATCTCATCGGATTATTCTCAAAATCTTTTATTTCTTCAGCAAGGAGCGAAACGATGCGATCACGATATTTTTCTCCATCTCTTGACAAGGCTTCTATTATTTGAAACGCATAACCAATATTAACTTCATTAATGTACTGTTTGGTTTTATTTATTTTGCAAAAATCTTCCAGGGCATTCCAGCAGACATCGCCATCCCATGAAAGCATATCAATGCGCGTCATAATATTTTTCTTGAAATCAGCAAGCAATCCACAGGACTCCATTATTTCCGCTTTATGTTGAAGCAGCAAGCCGGGATCGGCTCCTGCCAAAACTCTGCCCAAGTTATATAAATAATTAACCTGATCCATGTCCGCTTTATTGATGTCTCTGCTTAATTCATTCAGCACCCAATGAATAGTTTCATCTGTTTGTGGTAAATCACTGGCACGTCCAATGAGTGAATATGAATGTTCCCATCCATATTTCTCAACAGCGTCAATTACAACAGGCATGGTACTCTTATCATTACTAAATGACTTCGAAAAATACTCTACAGCAGCATACCTCACTTCACTTTCGGGATTGAGAATGGACTGCTTAATCTTACTTTCTGGTAGTCTTATCATCATTTTACACAATAAGGCACTTTACGCTCATTGCCAGCTAATCTCTTTCAATTTTCTCAAAGATTCCTTTGCATTCCCTGAATCTATAGAACGTGCGGCAATTTTAAGTCCTTCCGTAAAATCTTTTGCCAATCCGCCTGCAATGATTGCAGCGGCTGCATTCAAAAGAACCACATCCCTTTTTGGGCTGTGAACACCATCCAATACCTCTCTGATTACCATAGCGCTTTCGTCCGGGGTGTTTACGGTCAAGTCTGAAAGAGTTGCTTTTTTAATGCCAAAGTCAGCCGAGTTTAAATAATAACTTTTTATGGTATTTCCAACAAGTTCACAGACTTTGGTTTTGTCTGTTATTGTGATTTCATCCAGACCGTCCAGACCATGCACAACAAAGGCATGTTGATCCCCAAGCAGTTTCAATGCCTCAGCCATAATAACCGTCAGGTGCTCACTGTACACACCCAAGATTCTGTGGGTAGCGCCTGCCGGGTTCGCTAAAGGGCCGATGATGTTAAATATCGTACGAATGCCAATTTCTCTTCGAGGACCGACAGCGTATTTCATTGCCTGATGAAGCATAGGAGCAAAGAGGAATCCGATGTTTGCCGTTGCGATACATTTTTCAACCGTCCTGACATCTGCGTCAATATTGACGCCCAACTTCTTCAATACATCAGCGCTCCCGCACTGGCTGGTGGCAGCCTTGTTACCGTGTTTGGCTACCTTCAGACCGGCGCCGGCAACAACGAATGCAGCAGTAGTAGAGATATTGAATGTATTTTTGGCATCTCCTCCCGTTCCGCACGTATCAATCACAATACCACTTCCTGCATTTATTTTGACTGCCTTCCTCCTCATGGCCATAGCGCACCCCGTAATTTCTTCGACCGTTTCTCCTTTCATACGTAATGCAGTAATAAAAGAGGCAATCTGGGCATCTGTGGCTTTTCCTTCCATGATTTGCATCATTGCGTCCAGGCTTTCTTCAAGGCTCAAGTCCTGGTTGTCTACTAACTTGGATATGATTTCTTTTATAAACATAGTTATTTTACAAATAGGAATTTTTTCACTTGACGTTGAATATAATATAAATTAGAATGTTTCGCTAAAGTTCTAAAAACATTAAAAATAACAATTTACAAAGAAAGGAATATCGAACTATTTATGGCAAAAGTACAAATATCAGGAGACGAAAACATCAGAGAAGCATTAAGAAGATTTAAAAAGATGTGTGATAAAGAAGGTATCATTAATCAATCGAAACGTATGGCGTATTTTGAAAAACCTTCAGAAAGAAAACGTCGCGAGGAAAGCCGAAGGATAAAAAACATTAAAAGGGCGCAAAAATTGGGCATCTCTGGGCAGCCAGGAACTACCCGCCCTCAATCGGGTTTCCACAATAACTTTGGCGCGTCACCCCACAGAAGTTCCAGATCGTAGAAGTGGCGCATTTCCCTGTCAAAAAGGTGAATGACTACATCTCCATAGTCCATGAGTATCCATCGGCCATCCGTGTATCCTTCAATACCGGCGCCGCGGATACCATGACTATGCAATTTTAATTCTATCTCGCCTGCAATACTCTGTAATTGACGTTTATTGGAGCCATTACAAATCACGAAAAAATCCGTAATAAATGTCAATCCTCGCACATCAAAGATTAAAATATCTTCGGCCTTTTTAGCGTCAGCAATTCTTGCACAGAGGATTGCAATCTCCCTAGAATCTAACGTTTCTGTTCCTCCTGAAAGCTTATCGCTGCTGTGCGTCAACATTTCCACCAAATTCTGCGTCATACTGAATAGAGGGTTTGACATCCGACAGGCTGCTTCCACAGTAATAGCAAAACCTTGCATACCGTGGATTCACATCTAAACAATTCTCACACCTATGATACAGGAGCGTACCGCACAGGATGCAGAAATTTGCCCCTTTAACATGATTGTCATATTGACAATTTGTATTGGGACATATCCTCTCATCCCTTTCTGTAACTATATCACCCGGCATAACGACCTCCCATTCTTTGATAGAGTTTTTCTAAAACTTCCGCTCACCGCAGAGATCGCCGAGGTCGCATAACAACCTCCTTTGCCCCCTTTACTAAGGGGGATTGTTATGGATGTCCCCCTTAACAAAGGGGGAACAGGGGGTTGTAACTCTGCGTCCTTTGCGTCTCTGCGGTGAACTTTGACACGTTAATGAAGGTGTAACAGTGCGCCAATCTTCGGTGAAAATTTAATGATAATTCCAGCAAAGACAACTGATACGATAGACATTAGCTTAAGCAAAATGTTCAAAGAAGGACCTGACGTATCTTTGAAAGGATCCCCCACGGTATCACCCACAACAGCGGCCTTGTGCGCCGGCGAACCCTTTCCTCCGAGTGCGCCACCTTCGATGTACTTTTTAGCGTTATCCCAGGCTCCGCCTGCATTTGCCATAAAGACCGCCAACAGGAAACCCACGGTTAAACTACCCGCTAAAAGTCCCACGACGCCAGCTACGCCTAATACTAACCCTGTCACAATGGGCACCAGTAATGCAAGTAATGAAGGGACAAACATCTCTCTCTGC
>VGXX01000206.1 GCA_016873155.1 Planctomycetota bacterium
AAATAAATTCATTCCACACCCATTTGTCACTTGGACTGATCCATTCTTATAGATTGAACCAACCGAAAATGTTGACTCAGAAGGAGTCTTTCACAAGTTAATTTCCGTCGAAACCTCTGCCATGTTGATGATAGGGAGTTTTATGGACTTCTCACCCAAAAGCGCATCTACAACATCTTGAGGCGCACTTCGATAGTGTAACACAGCATTTATCTTCAGTGGAGACTTCGTGTCAATCGGAACTAAACACACAAAATGCTCTTCTTTCTGCCCCTTTGGCGGGATACGATTATCGGAGATGATGTGCGTCGCTGACCATACGTGGAGTGTCGGTTTGCCGTTTTCATCGCCAAACACTGTATGATAAACGGTAGAATCAGAGTTAATATTCCCTTTCTCGCCTACTTTCCCGTGCTGATAAACAAGCTTGCCATCCGCATCCGTAACAGAAATTTCCAGCCACATCTGCCGCATCTCGGTAAGGCCGGTGGGTAGATAGTGTCCACATCCCGTATTCTTTATGTTTACCTGGAATCTCAGCAAATCGCCCTCTTTCAAAGCAGGATTGACAATTAACTCCAGGGTTGCAGCATTCTTCAGTCTCTCAACGGCCAATTGCGGCTGAAGTTCTGAGTTTGGCGGCAGGGAGATTGAAGTAACGCTTCCACCGACAAAGTAGTGCGTCCAGATATGCGGACGTTTTTTACCACCCATGATCTCAGGCGTTGCAAAGCCTGGGTTATCGGGTCTCTCTGTGGTGGCAGTGCACGGGAAACCCGGCCGCTGTCTCATGTGGCAGTCCTGACAGTGTACGGTTGTCTTGGGATCAGTTGTATTATAAGGGCCCTGACGCCACTCGGTATAAGTTTGTTCGATAGGAAGATCATTTCCAGCGTGTGATACATCGTGGCAGCCACCGCAAAACTCTGAGCGTGTGTGCAACTCGGAATACTGATTTTTGTGAATGGTGTCGGGAGAATCGTTAAACGGGCCATATTTTATACCGCCCTCCATTGCCTCAGCGTTACCTGGACTTAAGATGTAAGGCGCATTTCCAATGCCGGTGGTTGCCCTAACGGAATGGCAAAAATCGCAGATAACACCCCCCTTCTCGTCATCCAGCGGCAGGTTTGTCTCTCCACTGCTGTGGCCAATTGGAAAGTGACAGCGCACACACGATTCTATATTTTTCTTCTGGGATTCCCCTTCCGCCGTTTTTTTCCCCAGGTTATAAAGCGCCTGAAATAACGGATTCCTCCAGGCATTGGCATGGGTGGAACCACTCCACATCTTGAATATCTCCGGGTGACAGGCGCCGCATGAAATTGGACTGAAGAACTGACTTTTTTTAACTTCACCGGGGACGGTAATAGACTCATCGACAATATTCGCAGGTTTCTTGCCGGGAGGGAGTTTCCACGTGGGCGACCATTCCCTGGGGTCGCTTGCGAAGGACACCTTACAAGAAATAAAAAACAAACTCAGTATTATGGCGACTGCATATCTTGGGTATAAACGCATAAAAATTCACATCCCCTTTTTAAAATAAAATAATTATACACAAAAACCATTCGTTAAAATATAAAATTTTTAATGGTTTGGATGACATTTAACCTAATTATATAGAAAATGCAGCACAAATAAAAAAGGGGATAGATTTCGTCTATCCCCTTTCCTGAAATGCATAATGCCTTTATAAAATTTCCAAGTCTAATTACCCGTTCTTACCTTTATTCTTTTTCACCTTTTGCAGGCTTTGTTGATTTTATGGTTGTCTCTCCCTCAAGAACAACAAAATCCTTGATCTTCTCAAACTTCTTATCACCCACGCCGCTTACCTTTTTAATATCCTCGATGGTTTTAAAGCCACCGTTATTCGTGCGATAGTTAACCACTTCGGCAGCCAGCTTGGGACCGATGCCTGGCAATAATGCAATCTGGGCTTCGGTAGCAGTATTTATATTTACCTTTCCTTCGACTTGTTCGACGGAAATACAAAGCCTTGATTGCAATAGAGACACAATCACTATCACCAATACAACCACCCAAGAAGATTTATCTATTATCCGCATAAAATACCCTCCCTATAAAATTTTCAACAAATACCCCCATAAAAAGGCCTTTTGAGAAACACGTGTTTAAATTTGAATTTTGCAAAGGTTAAACCAGAAATTGAAAAAATATCAAAAAAACAAAAATTCTTCTTAACTACCGATATTTGCATCGGTAAAAGGTCACCACCATTTTATCGACGGTTTGGAATGAGATACCTGCAGTAAAGAAAAACAACACAAAAAAGACCCTGGAGTGAACAATATTGTAGGTTTGGTGCCAATAAAAAAGGGCACGCAATTGCGTGCCCTTTTTCTATTTTGACTTTTTAAGTTTTATGCTAGCTTACTTTTTTTTATCCCGTAAGGATTCTATCACCTCATCGACCAGCCCGTAAGCCTTCGCTTCTTGCGAGGACATATAGAAATCACGGTCAACGTCTTCTTCAATACGTTCTATAGGCTGCCCTGTGTGTTTCACAAGGATTTCGTTCAAACATTTCTTCATCCTCAGTATTTCTTCCGCCTGAATGCTGATATCTGTCGCAGTGCCCCTCATGCCACCCCACGGTTGATGGAGCATGATACGGGTATGGGGTAAACCATACCTCTTTCCCTTTGTTCCGCCGGCCAGGAGAATGGCTGCCATACTATAAGCCTGGCCTATACAGAAGGTGGCTACATCGCACTGGACAAATTGCATCGTGTCGTAAATGGCCAGACCTGCCGTAATGGAACCACCCGGCGAATTGACATAAATGCTTATTTCCTGATTTTTATTCTCATTCTGGAGGAACAGTATCTGTGCAATGACCAGATTTGACAAGGTATCCTCAATTGCAGAACCAATGAAGATGATGCGGTCTTTGAGCAACCGGGAAAATATATCATAATGCCTCTCGCCATAGCCCGTTTTTTCGACGACATAAGGCACAAAAAGATTGCCATACGTTTTCATTGGTCCTACAGCAGGGAATTCACCATTTTCTAAATACGATAAAAATTCTTTATACACAGATACTCCTTTAATTTATTTTTACATCGTTCTCTTAATTCGATGCAATTTAATCTTATTCTTCTATCTTTGCTTCCTTGAGAAGCAAATTTATCACCTTATTTTCGCGCATCTCATTTCGTAAATAGGAGAGACTCCCCTGCCGTTCCAACTGT
The DNA here is from genome assembly GCA_016873155.1 of Planctomycetota bacterium. GTDB lineage: Bacteria > Planctomycetota > Brocadiia > Brocadiales > Brocadiaceae > Wunengus. Next base: position 3,222 of record VGXX01000206.1, read on the forward strand.
TTGCGAACCCGCACCGTGTCGGTATTGTACGCACGCGCAATATCAGCGATTCTCTGCTCTACTTCGTTTTCCGTAACAAATACCTTTTCTTTATCAGCAATATTGTCCATGACAAGAGACGCCTTGAGTTCTCTCATGACGGATTCTGCGGATGCATTTTTAATATTTTCCGTTTGTTTCTGAATTTCTTCTAAAGGTATGCCCCGTTTTAGCAAATCAAGGTGATGTTTATATACCCGTTGTTCCGTATGATAATTCACAAAATCCTGAGGCAGATCGAATTTTGTCTGTTCCAAAAGGATATCAAGTATCTGATTCCTCATGTCGTCTTCTGCCCAGTTCTTTTTATCGACCTCGATCCGTTTACGTAAATTGGCCTTCAAGTCTTCCAATGACTCGTAACCCAATGTTTTAGCGAAGCTATCGTTCATCTCTGGCACGGCCATGCGTTTTATTTCCTTAACCGTAAGTTTCAATTTCGCATCATTCCCTCGGAACTCCTCTTTGGCAAATTTGTCTGATAGCTTTATTTCAAACTCACACTCTTTGCTCGATTTTGTACCTTCTAATTTTGTGGCAAAATCTGATACAGGGGTATCAACAACCGTAACACCGTTTTCCACGAGAATCTCAACATCGTCATCTTCCAAAACGATATTTCTTCCAACCTTCACTTTACAGTCACAAATAATGTGGTCTCCCTTTTTCACACTCCCGTCCTGCACAACGGTTAATTGAGCTTTTCTGAGGCTCATGCCCTGGAGCGCTTTTCCCATATCCTCTTCCGTAACGTTCGATGGTTTTTTCTTTAACTTCAGCCCCTTGTATTGACTCAACTCAAAGGTTGGCCATACCTCCAGAGTCACATCGAAGTTAAGGGGTTGGCCAACCTCCATGTTTATCTCGCCAAATTGTGGATTTCCCACGGGATTTAGTTTATGTTCTTCAATTACTTTTTGGTAGCAATCGCTCACAACCGATTGTTTCACATCGTCCTTTATTTGAGTCCCAAACCGCTTTTCAACCAATTTTCGCGGCGCACGACCCTTCCGGAAACCCGGCAACTCAACCGTATCGCAGACCTCAGCGGTCTTTTTTTCAAATTCACTTTCGATAGTTTCCTTCGGTATTTCAAATTTTAAAACCTTTTTACAAGGACCCGCTTCTGTAATTGTCACATTCATTGTATTAATATCCTGTAATACTTTTTTCTCAAAGATAAAAAAATGGAGCGGGTGATGGGGTTCGAACCCACGACATTCACGTTGGCAACGTGACGCTCTACCACTGAGCTACACCCGCTTATTATTCAACAAAATTACAATGCGAGGGGGGGGAATTGAACCCCCACGCCGTTAGGCACAAGATCCTAAATCTTGCGCGTCTGCCAGTTCCGCCACCCTCGCCTAATACGGTAATTTATGAACAACCTGGGCGGAATCTCAAATACCTCTTCATCTCCCTTGCCCGCAATGAGTATGAAGAGGCAGTTTTAACTTAATAAATGGTGCGCCCTGAAGGATTCGAACCTTCGACCCATTGATTAAGAGTCAATTGCTCTACCAACTGAGCTAAGGGCGCACTTCTTAGTATACAACCAGAACCCGTTGAGGATAGTTATGAATAACGCGCCCGGCAGGACTTGAACCTGCAACCGTTGGATTCGAAGTCCACCACTCTATCCAATTGAGCTACGAGCGCACAAAGAAAAGCTCAACAATGGCGCTTACAAACTACACCATAAATACACTAAAAATCAACTAATAAATACGAAATTATAATTAATTTCTTAAAAAAGTCAAC
>VGXX01000207.1 GCA_016873155.1 Planctomycetota bacterium
AGAAGAAAATACGCGCTCCAATCATCATAACCCGTGATTATATCAATAGATCACTCGAGGTATTTCCCTTAGAATTCCTGGAGATGAAGCTTATTCATCAGCTCGTGTACGGTGACGATGTCTTAAAGGATATTAAGATAGAAAAGGCTGATATCCGGCTCCAATGTGAACGGGAATTGAAAGGCAAGCTTCAACACCTTTGTCAGGGTTATATAAAGGCTATGGGAAACAAGATGACATTGACGGATTTATTTGTCGGTTCGCTGTCAGGTTATTTCCCGCTATTTCGCGGCATACTCTTTTTGTACAACCATGAGATTCCCAAAGAAAAAGGAGACGTTCTGCATGCCATCAATGAGTGCTGCGGTGTAGATATGAAAGTTTATAGAAACCTGCTGGATATAAGGTCCCGTAATTTCTATCCCCCTATTGAGGCGCTTAAGGAAATATTTAAAAATTTATACCGTGTGTTGGATACCATTACGAAAAAGGTTGATGAGTTGAACTTGTAACCACGCCTCTTTCCCCTCCTTCGCAAGGAGGGGACTTCGTCGTGAGTTCAGTCGAACGAGGAAGGGGAGGTTTTCCATAGACTATTTACCATATTAGTTATGGACACGAAAATCGCTTACTTAAATAAAATGAAAATTCTTATATAATCTAGATAGAACATGCATAAGAAAAACTTTTGCAATTATTTTGTGGTGTTAGTAATTTTTCTGTGCCTTTGTTCAATCGCAAAAGCACAGGAATTACCTGTCCCCCAGAAATATGTGGAAGACAGGGCTAACATTGTTAGCGATATCGCAGAAAAGGGTCTTAATGGGTATCTCCAGGAACTTGAACAGAAAACCGGCGCTCAGGTGATCGTTCTGACGATTGATACGACGGGAGAGATTCCTATAGAAACGTACGCCATAGAGCTTGCCACAAAGTGGAAATTGGGACAGAAGGGGAAAGACAACGGGGTGCTCATCGTAGTTGCAAAAAATGACCGCGCTTATCGGATTGAGGTAGGGTACGGGCTTGAAGGGGCGCTGCCCGACGGTTTTTGCGGTACGGTTGGCAGGGTATATTTTGTACCCAAATTTCAAAAGGGACATTTTAGCGAGGGTATATACCAGGGCGTAGTTATTCTGGTTAATAAAATTGCGGAAGAAAGCGGGATAAAGATTACCGGCATGCCCAGTATGGCCGATATGAGAAAAAAGGCACGTGAGCGTCAGAACCCGTACTTTTCACTGTTATATCTGCTTTTATTATTTCCGTTTTTATTAAGCTTCCTGTTTGGCAGGAGACGCTCCTCGTGGTACTGGTGGGGCGGACCACCGATTATTTACGGAGGACCGAGGGGATTCGGTTCGAGCGGGCTCAGCGGATTTGGAGGCTTCGGAAGCTTTGGGGGCGGCGGAGGCGGCTCATTCGGAGGGGGCGGCGCTTCCGGACGATGGTAAAGCCTTCAAACTACAGGTTCTCGTCATTTTAGATCCGAATAGGCACATGGAGAAAGAATACTTTTTGGAAATAGAACAAGGTATGTAAAATGGTTAAAAACACAAGACTAGGAATAGAAAAATTCTTGGAAAAGGAAGGCTTTAAAGAAATTAAAGCAGAAAATAAATCCGTTACATGGTATAAGAAGGCTTCTGGACAGACAGATTGTGCGAAAAATAGAAATAAAAAGCGTATGGGCACAAGAAAACGCAAGGTAGCCGCGGATACGCAGAGAAGCTAAGGAAGGCAGGAAAAAAGGAAGCAGGAAGGATAATGATGAAAAAAATAATACCTGTTATTGCTGTTGTCGTATTTTTGGGCATTATCTTCGGGGTATGGTATATCAAGGGATATAACAAGGTTGTTGCCCTGAATGAGAACGTCAAAAATGGTTGGTCTCAGGTAGACACGCAGCTCAAGCGTCGATATGACCTTATTCCCAACCTTGTGGAAACCGTAAAGGGTTATGCCTCTCACGAAAAAGAGATTTTCGAAAAACTAGCTGAGGCAAGAAAAGGTTACTTCAGCGCCGGTACGGTAGAAGATAAGGCCAGGGCTGCCACACAGATTGAGGGGTTTCTGTCACGCTTGTTAATGTTCCGCGAGACGTATCCAGAATTAAAGGCAAACGAGTCCTTTCTTAAATTACAGGATACGCTGGAAGGCACTGAGAACCGCATTTCGGTAGAGCGCAAACGATATAACGACAGCGTCAGGGACCTCAATGCCTACATCAAAAGCTTCTATGGCCGATTCTTTGCTGCACGAGCGGGTGTAACAGAAGCGAAATATTTTGAGGTTGCCGAGGCGGAAAAAGAGGTACCAAAGGTAAAATTTTAACAGCAACAACAGAAACCGCAGATTTTACAACCCAATTTCTCGTCACGCGACACTCGACACTCGTCACTAAAAAATAATGAGTAAATGTCAGGACAAAAAATATCCATGTGAAGACTGTTTTAGCTGTCAGTTTTGCAGCGACGAACGCTGTGCGGTATGCTTGTGCAGCAAGCATAAGCCCAGGCAATTGAGCGTGGAAGAACAGATCGCCCTGTATAACGCATTAAACAGTAATGTTTTTGATAAAAAACCATAGAAACCGCAGAGAGCAGTCCCCATAGGAACGAAAAGCTCACCTGTTGCATGGAGCGCAGCGAAATAGTGGGCAGGTGCAGTGATTTGTTAGCTTTTCTTTTGATTTTCATGTTGAATGATTTCATGTAGATTGCTGTGCAAAGTGGGGATTTCATTTTTAACAACATCCCATCATAGAGAATAATCGATACCAAAATAATGATGAATCAATTTATCCCTCATTCTTGCTATATCTTTCCACTTAATGTTTTTGTGCTTCTTTTGAAAGTCTTTCGGTATGTTTTTACTTGCTTCACCAATAATTTCCAGACTCCTCACAACAGCTCTCTTTAAAACAGGATCCAGATAAAAATTATCTTTCGAAATGTTATTTGTCTCTCTTAGAATAAATTCTGTCTCTTCAAGTATATGTTTTAAATATTCAATCGGCAATTTTAACATCTTCTACTTCTTTTAATATATATGGGCCAATATATGGGCTTAGACCTTCCTTGGTCACAAGTTCATAATTTTTGCCTAAATGGGTATCAAAAAAATCGCATAGCGCTGTAAAAGTTTTAAAGGTTTTTTTCCTCTTTTTAAATTCTACGGGAATATCATAATCGCTCTTTGTTCTATCTTCTCCCCTGGCAACAGAACCAAAAATACCAATAGACACAACTCCAAGTTCATTCAGATATTTTCTGTTACTTTCAACAATCTTATAAAATTTTTTTTCTGGTCATTTTCCACCTTTTTTTAAAAGTCTGCTTATGGTTGAATAATGCAACCCAAGATAATCAGCCACTTCCCGCTGGCTATAACGGTACTTCTCAACCGATTCTACGTGGTAATTGATTATCTATGAGACAATATGCATGACAGAGCCAGTTAAAGCGGTCGCAGGTCTTCTTTAATAGATCAAGAAACAGGACAGGAGTCGGAAAACGTGAAAATATTTGTACCCGATGCCTCTATAATCCTGAAAGAGGAATAAAGGCATCATGGTGACGGCAGACAAATCTTATTATGATAAAGTAAAGGATAAAGGTTCGATACTATTGCTTTGAGCCAACTCAATTTTGCGTGGGGGGAGATAGCATTTTACATAATAATATTTCTGAAAGAGATTGGAGCATTAGATTATTGAATAATGAGTGACCTTATAACCCTTCTAAGTATAAAATTCCACGCAAAGTAGATTTTAAAAGGTTAACACTACGATTAGACATGATCGAGTATTTAATATTCCCCAAGAGGGCCGATGAGGCGCCCATACCTCTTAGTAAGGTTGTAATTCCTTTTTATACTACCTCGGTGGAAATAATGAAATGACAGAGTCTGTATTGTTCCTACTCTGAATTTGCAGGCGCTCTTTATCTCTTGACATTGTTAATTTATAAGGAATAAAGGCACCATGGTAACGGCAGACAAATCCTATTATGATAAGGCAAAGGATAAAGGTTAGATACTATTGCTTTGAGCCAATATGTTAGAATATCGTAATTCCCATTTGTTTAAAGTGTTCATCAAAGGTAAAAGCTTTCTGAAGCCTTAAATTTTTCATCAAGACAAAACTCGTGCAGTCTGTAAAACTAAACTCCTTATCTTCGTATTCTTTAAACATTTCCCACGCCTTAAATCTTACTTCTTCTGTAACATCGGCAATACAAACTATATTACTGTTTAACAAAGAATCCCCAAATATAATTGCCGATTTATGAGAAATTCTGTGTCGTATCAGAGTAATACTTTCATCAAATATATATTCTGATGTTATAAGTTCAATTTTCTGTTTCTTTATCTCCAGACTCTTTGTTATTGCCTTACTATGATATTGATCGTTTTTGTCATTCAGCGCAAGCCATGCTGAAGTATCTACAAAAAGTTTCATTTGTTTTTACCATAGAGGTATTTATCATGACCGACAGATAGATCTCCATCTCGGGAACTGCTAGAACCGACCATATCCCACAGGGTATCGTTTGTCCAGTTCTTTTTCTCTCCCTGTTTAATAAACCCTGAAACCGCATTTCTCACTATCGCAGCAATAGTAGTTCTATTCTCTTTTGCCTTTTTTTTTAACTCTCTCAATACATCCTCAGGGAAATACATCTGCGTTCTCTTCAGTTCTGACATATACGAATCCTCCTATGATGTATAGACTATACATCGTTATAATGATTGTCAAGTTAATAATCTTCGATCGACCTCCACTGCAAGGAGACAAAAAATTCCGGAAAGAGATTTAAGCATTAGATAATTAAATAATGAAGGTTTGACCCTATTCGCTTTGACCCAGCCTGTCAACAGGTTGTCCGAGAATGTGGCCAATAAACAAAAACAAACAACAAAGAAATTGTGTGTAAAGTAAATGCGATCGATAAACAAGTCAAAAATTGTTTAAGATTTTTCCTTCCAAATCATAATTTTCTA
>VGXX01000208.1 GCA_016873155.1 Planctomycetota bacterium
TCAGAAATGGGATAAAACAGATTACACAGGATCATACCTCTGAAATGTATTTTGTTAAAGAAGGAATAGCGGTGGAGGGGGTGCTTCCCGTGCAAAAGATGCGTGTGCTTACTCAGGCTGTAGGTGGGCAGGCAACACCAGTACCGGAGATAAAGCAGATAAGACTTCACCCCAAAGACATTCTACTCCTGTGTTCAGACGGCCTCACCGATATGCTTCCGGATGAAGAAATCGAATCGATTGTCCAAAAGTACAGAGATAACCTTACGCTGGCAGTAGATAATCTGATCAATGCTGCAAACGACAAGGGAGGAATTGATAACATTTCTGTGATACTTGTAGAATATGAACAGTAGCTGGCGATGGGTTCACTTCGTTTAACCCATCCTACATGACTGTGATACTTGTAGAATATGAATAAATAACTTTCTCCGAAATGTTTTGGTTCAGGCTACAAGCCCTGAACCATCACGAATAACCTTGTTTACCGTTTAAAAATAGTGACGGATGATGTGTAACAAATGACGGGAATACTACTTGTCACCCGTCACACGACACACGACACACGTTGCTCGCCACCCGTCACAGAGATGTCATTTCTTTGCCTCAGGCACAACGGTCAATGTATAGCGATTCCCATTCCTCAGTACCACGACTTCAACAGGCTTTCCGATTTTTGCAGCATCCAGCGCATATTTGTAGTCGTAAATGTTGGTAATTTTCAGGCCGCCGAATTCGATAATGATATCGCCTTCCTTAAAGCCGGCTTTATCCGCTGGCCCTTCAGCCTTAACACCGCCTATTTTTATACCCACAATATTCTCGCTCGAAAAATCCGGGACGGTGCCCAGATATGCCCGTTGTGAGCCGTGCTGTTCACTGGGGACTGCCTTCCTCTCTACCTTCGCATACACAGGGCGTTCCTGGCTCCTGGCAAGGTCGGCAATCATGGATTGAACAAACCTGGCAATTTTCACCATGCCGTCATAATTGAGAGTTTCAGGGTCGTCCGTAGGCCGGTTATAATCCTCGTGGCCGCCGGTGAAGAAATTCAGTACAGGAATGCCTTCCGGGTATAGTGCGGTAACGTCCGTTGGCAGGTAGGGGTCGTGCTGAAGCACAAGATTGAATCCGGCCGCTACGTTACGCTTTTCAATCAGTTTTGTCCAGTATTCGGATGAGTCCGTTCCCTGAATTATCAGTTTATTTTCCCTGAGCCGTCCGATCATATCAAAGTTGATATATGCGGCGATATTTTTGAGTGGAACGGTAGGATGCTTGGCAAAATATGATGACCCGATAATCCCCATCTCTTCTCCAGACCAGAGGGCGAAAATGATCCCGCGCCCGAAGTTTTTAGGATTTTCCTTTCGCGCTTTAGCCAGGGATGCCGCTAATTCCAAGACTGTTGACACGCCGGATGCGTTGTCATCAGCGCCATTATGGACATGGCCTTCCTCACCTTTACGGGCAAGAGAATCGATCTCTCCGCGGCCGATGTGGTCGTAATGAGCGCCTACCATGACATATTCCGGGTTTTCCGTATTTTCAGGAGGCGGCAAAAGGCCAATTACATTACGGTCAGTCTTTTTCTCCCGCTCGACCGCTGTGGCAATCTTCACATGGACATCAGGCAGATCAAAGTTTCCCGCAACGTCGCGGTCTTCCTTGTCAAGCTTGGATTGAACTGTTGCAAGGTCATTGCCCGAACCGGCAAAGAGGGCTTCTGCTGCCTTCATGCTGATGGAAGCCGCAATAATTCCCGAATCCGCCGCAGCCTTATCGAACGAAAGAGGTATCAATTCGCCTGCGTTAGTCGATTTCGGCCCGGTGACAACCAATATGGCCTTTGCCCCATGTTCACGGGCTAGCAGCGCCTTATAGCGTAATCCTGCATAGAGATTGAGTTCCTGACGTCTCTTCATGTCCACCTCTTCAGGAAGATAGTTGAGTACTAGCACAACCTTGTCTTTAACGTTTAAGCCCGCATATGAATCGTAGCTGACACCATTATTCCCAGGCACTATCAGTCCATATCCGGCGAAAACCACCTGACCTTCTGCCTCTCCATTTGCGGTAAATGCCAGGGGCATGAAATCCTTTTGTGCCTCGAATTCGGTTGTTTCCTTTCCACTGCCTTCTTTACTGATTTGCAGGTGATTTTGACCAAAAGCGATTTTTACCCCGGAAGTAAATGGAAACTCCTGAAAATAGCTTTCCTTGTCACCGGCCGCTTTCAACCCGATTTCTTTGAAATAAGCAGAAATATAGTCGGATGCCATTTGTGTGCCCCTGGAACCGGTCATCCTGCCTTCCAGTTCATCTGAGGCAATATAGCTCACTTCGGTACGTAAATCTTCAGCAGTGATTTCCGGTGAAAAACGATTTTCCGTACTTCCTGTCACAGGTTTGGAAGAAGGTTTGCTGGAAGTATCCTGTCCAAAAACCTTGGGGATGTCAGAAGCGTTAACGGGTTGAGACGCTTGCCGCGCAGGTGATGCCTTGATTGCAGCTAAAGCGGTATCGTGATCCCATTCAGCCAGGAATAGTTGAGAATTCCCATTTGACGTCCTGTTAGAAGTCCAGGAAAGATGCTTGCCATCAGGAGAAAAAACCGGCAGCCCGTCAAATTTATCGGTAAAAGTTACTCGCACAGGCTCCTTTTCGCCACGGGCGTCAACGACGAACAATTCACAATTTGCGAACCCGAATTTGTTCGAGTGAAAGATTACGTATTCTCCGGAAGGGTGGAAATACGGCGCCCATGACATCGACGCAAAATCGGTCAGCCTGCGCATATCCGACCCGTCTAACCGCATGGTATAGACGTCGGCCAGCATGCCGTTGTCCAGAAAATGCCGCCAAATAATCCTTTCACCATCATGGCTGAAGAAAGGGCCGCCGTCATAACCCTGCCAATTGGTTAACCTTTTTTGGTCAGAGCCATCGGCATTCATGATATAGATTTCACCAAAATATGCGGGGTCTTTTTCAAATTGCTTGCGTTCTTCCGGTGAAAGTTTATCAAGTGGATAGGCATCCCGCAAAGAGCAGAAAACAATTTTGCTGCCGTCAGGCGAATAGGCGCCCTCCGCATCGTAACCAATTGCGTTTGTTAATTGCTTTAGTCTACTCCCATCTCTTTGCGCCGAGAAGATATCATAATGCTCATCATAATCCCAGGTAAAGCGGCGTTCTTTTCCGGTAGTGCGGAACTCAAATTCCGCCTGTTGTTTTTTCTTTGCCTCCGGGTCGAGGTGGGTCGAGGCAAAGAGCACTTCATTACTGCCCGGTCTGCAGAATGAGCAGGTAGTCTTGCCCGTTCCAGGCGAAACACGGTTGGTATCGCCTGTCTCTAAATCCAGGAGGTAAATCTGGAAAAAGGGATTTTCAGGTTCCCGTTCACTCTGTAATACCATGGCCTTTCCGTCTGCTGAAAAATACCCTTCACCCGCGCGTTTCCCTTCATAGGTTAGTTGCCGGACGTTTTTCAGAAACTGCGCCTCACCGGTTTCTGTTCCGTATGATTTCGTAAGGTTACTAATTAAGGGTATAACTGTAAAGAGTATAGTAATTATACCGACAAATTTCATTCGCAACATTGGAGAATCTCCTTTGCTTATAATTGTTGTACCTGGGTTGTCTAAATGGTTTCATAATACACTGTAAGGGCAATTCATGAATTGCCCCTACAGATTTTATAATTTGTATCAATCTAATTCGAGATTGGTATCATTTTACCCGTTGAACCGGCAAAAAGCAAATAACTGGATAAACAATGCAAACAACAAAGAATACTAATTTGTCAATGTACGGAATCTAAGCAAGTAAGGGAATCTTTCCGGAAAAATTATTGACAAGTATTGTTAAAGAAGGTAGTTTCAACAATAATCTATAGATTAAGATACTTTAAAAATGTATACATTGGGAAATGTATTTGTAATGTAGGATACAAGCGAATTACATGTAATTTTCCTATACTCTATAAGGAGCAGAAGGAGGCCGGAAATGGAGACACAACGGTTGTTAGATAGAATTACCGTTAACCCGGATGTAATGGTTGGTAAACCAACAATTAGAGGTTTAAGGATTACGGTTGAACAAATTTTAAAGGCACTAGCGGCAGGGATTACAACTCAGGAGTTGCTTGAAGACTATCCGGAATTGGAACCGGAAGATATTCAGGCTGTTTTACTTTATGCCGCTGAACTGGTAAGCGAAGAGCGGGTTTTTAAAGTTGGCACAGGTGCTTAGGGTGGAACATAGGAATTTACGATTTTTAATAGATTTTCTGTATTTAAAGACGGGAAACTGAGGAGTAGAAGATAAAAAGACATAGATGCTACATTAATCGAACAATTGGAATTGCATTTCTTCCTTACGTCAGTAAAGCGGTAATAAGAGAAAATCTAAGGGCAGATATACGTTCACTCCAATGTAAAGAATGGAATGATGATAATTATCATTTTACACATGAAATAGTACAGATTCTTAAGGAAAATGGTTTTCCAAAGGATACGTCTCATCCTAATGCTCATTATGGGAACTCTCAAATTGATTACAATATTGTTGTGGAATTACGAACATTTGGTTTGACTAAAGCAACTCAGACAACTAGGAAGATAGTTAGCATGGAAGTACGGGAAAACGAGGAAATATTTACTGAAAAAATGTACAGATTCAATTATTGGTTAGGCTACAACAACTTAATAAAAGATAAAATTAATGTTGAATATTTAGGTCCTGTTGAAACGAACGATGACAAGGAATAATAAAACTATAAGAATTTGTAAGGTGGATTAAGGTAAGCAGAACCATCATTTTTACATAGTATTTCCTGCAACAGAATGAGCACAACCCCTTTAGTCCCCCTAGTTTATCCTAGTCAAGTATTATTTATAATATTTATTATTATAATTAAATTGATTGTGGCTAACGGAAGGAGGGCGTAGCCCGACTGGAGTTAGCCACAATCACCGCTCCTTTTTC
>VGXX01000209.1 GCA_016873155.1 Planctomycetota bacterium
CGCTGGAATGATTACAAGCATGTATTCCATACAAATTTTGAGAAAGTAGAATTTACTGTGATCGAACGTCTTGAGGATGAGTTCTGCAAAGTGCAAGAAAAAGTTCGTCCTGAGTTCAAATCGGGCGATGAGACTATCGATTCAGTAACATTGATACATGTATTTGCAGGGCAGCCAAAGTAGCACGGAGATCTTCATGCAGAATAAATTAAATATATTCTTTTCGCGGTATGAATTTTTGATACCGCTTTTTATTTCCATTCTTTTTCTGGCTGTTTCATTGCCCGGAAATAGTTGGGGGGCACCGGCCTTATGGAATCCCGATGAATTGATCTGGCGTGTGGATAAGGCATTGCATGGCGGTATGCAATTTGATGTGACAGAACCGGATTATAACTATCCATCTTTGCCGAAGTATGTAATGTATGCAATTGGGTATGTAACGTATGGATTGGGGCGTTCTAATTATGCATTTATAGTGGCGGCAAGGTCGTTTTCTGCGTTATTAGGGGCACTCGCTGGAATTTTGATCTATTATCTTGCACGTATGATCGGTGCCAATAAACGGACTGCTGCATTGGCAAGCTTGTTTTATGTGATAAGTGGTATTGCAGCTGAAAATGGGCGCTTTGCTCATAATGATCTATATTTACAGTTTTTTACCATTTTGAGCGTATTTTTTGTAATTAAGTATCAACGTTCAGCACAGATATATTGGCTTTATCTTTCATTTTTTGCAGTTGGACTTGCTGCATCAAGCAAATATACGGGTGGTAGTTTGATCATTTTGCCAGTGATCGTATTTATTTCGACAGGTTGGGCAGATATCCGTAAAAATTGGTTGTCTATGGCGGCAAAGCTGATCGTAGGTGGTTTTGTTGCTTATGTAGGTTATGGACTTGGCACACCTCAAGCTTTCATAACCCCCATTGATTATTTTTCAAAAGTTTTCCCAGCTCTTCGGAATCTGACTAACTATGGTTTTAATTCTGGCACCCCATTTGGTTTATATGGTCAATGGCCCATTTTCAAGGATGCTGTAGGCATTTTCTGTTATTACTTGTTTTTGGTGGGTTTTCTCTGGTTTGCCATACGATGGTTATTATGGTTTTTTGGGGTATCTTCTTTTCAAAACGTGCAAGGTTCAGCAATAGGCGTATTTCTTGTAACAGTATTGATCTTTGATCTTCCCTTCTTAATCTCTATTAATTACATTGGACGTTATTTTATTCCTTTTATTCCGTTCCTTGCAATTCTGAGTGCATTTTTTGTGGGAGACTTGACGAGTCTTGCCCAAAAATATTGTCTCCATAAGTGGGTAAATCCTATTCTTATATCTGTTTTGGTGGTTGGGGGCGTCTATTCTATGCTTCGTTTGGTGAGCATTTCTTTATTATTTATGAATGATGCTCGTTTACCAGCAACGGAATATATTGCATCAATTCGGGGATATCAGAAAAGTATAGAGTACACCCTCTACCCTCCTTATATTGAAAAACGCCGCTTTATGCGAACGCATAATTACCCCATTTATTTTGTGGAATGGGAGGGAGATACTGTTCCAACAGGTGGGCGATATGAATACAATCTTGGGGAACAAGGCCTTTTGGATCGAGACACTGATTATTTTGTAATAGATAGTTTTACATATGACCGCTTCTATACGGAAACGATCTGTAACACCACACCGGTGGAATGTGAATTCTTTTTGCGTTTGCTGGACAATGATATTAAGACATACCGCTTGATAAAAGAATTTAACTATAAACTTCCATCATATCTACCTCAAGTTCGGTCGACAGCGGTTAACCCAAGAATCTCCATATATGAACGGGTAAGAGAATAAAAAAAGCCCTGAAGAGTTTATCTTCAGGGCTTTTTTTCTAAAACAACCAATAGCCTTGTTGTGAATATGGCGGGGAAAATCTGTAAAAGCCTTTCGAGAGATTTTATAAATGGATAAACCTTTGTGGGATATAACTGTGGACCAGAATATCCACCTGATGCAGCATAGGCAAGTGCTGCAATTCGCTTAACTTCCACGATATTCCACTCTTCTAGTTGATTATGAAATAACTCGCTTGTGAATATCCAGGTGGCATTACCTTGTGCTGCGTAATAATCCATTTCATGGGGTGACCAATTTTTTGGTGCAAGCCAGGTAATATCTTTGGTTTTGCCAACAGGTTCAACATGCATCCATTCGTAGATGATTCGCCCAAGGAGTCCAAGCCCCGGTTCCATCATAATGAGCCGTCCACCTGGTTTTAGAACACGTAGAAATTCCTTCAAGGCATTTCCTGGGTAACGGAGATGATGGAAGACATCAACCATGAGCAAGTTAGAGATCGACTCGTTCTCAAAGGAAAGGCAATAGGCATTTTCTACAAGATCCAGCCAAGGATAGTGGAAGAGATCAGTTCGTAAACAATCTGGCATGACCTCATGAATGGAACCCATACCGGATCCGAGTTCAAGATTCCTACCGGTAGTTTTGCTAAGACACCTCTGCATAGTGCTATAGAGGTCCGTATAGACCGTCTGCAATAAGGGTTTGCGATGCCAAAGTTCTTGGTTAACATCGATCAAGTCTTTATGTCGTTCAATTCCCATGTTTAATTAACCTTGATAAAATGCCCAATTTCGTATACGTTCCCAAAGAAAGAAGGGAATGCTTTCATGGCATGGACATGTTCTTTTGTAAATTCTTTGACAGCTGCTTCTCTTACCTCAATTTCTGTTGAAAAGTGATGCTCGCGGATGTTATACCCTAATAAGCGGAACATGAAAACCATGAATGGTCGTTCCACGGGCACACCATATACGATTTGACCACTAGGCTTAAGCACTCGCTTAATTTCTTTGAATGCCTGAGCTAATTCACTTGGTTTGAGATGCTCAAGAATACTAATGAGTAGAACCGTGTCAAACTGATTGTCTTCGTAAGGCATGGCTAGAACATTGCCGTTGCGGAGGTCCGGATAAATATTGTGTGATGCAAATACTTCACTGACAACTTTGACATCGCAGGTCAGATCAAGCCCAAAGATCTTTTTGTATTTTTCACTAAGGTTGAGAAAAGTTAATCCACTTCCAAACCCAACCTCAAGGATGTTTTCACCGCCTCTGCATTGCTCCAGACAGAGTTCAACCCGGTGGCGATACATTCCTCCAAATATCGGCAAGTAATAGAAAATGACAGAGTAGATTATTTCAACACCTTTATATTCTTTGTAGGGTAATAAGCGAAGGTGAGTTTTCATTTAAGTTCCTCTATTATACAAATTTGATACGACGGGCTGCAAATGCTGAGGTGGATAAAAGTCTTTAGAGTTGAAAAAGGGGTGATCTAAGGTGGTGCAATTTGTTAAGGTTAATATATCACAGGTTGGGGAGCGATTTGCAGAGGGGCGCTGCAGCGCCCCTCTGCAAATCGCTGGGCGGGCGTCTGGTAATCCAGCGCCTGATGCGGACGGTCAAAGTTGTAGAAACGAATGTAATTGGCGAGCTGGCGATAAGCCTCCTTTGGGCTGGCGTATTCATGCAGATAAACTTCTTCGTACTTGATGGTGCGCCACAGTCTTTCGGTGAAAATGTTATCCACGGCGCGTCCACGCCCATCCATACTGATCTTGATTTCTTCACGCTGTAGGCGCTCCAGATATTTCGGGCTGGTGAAGTGGCTGCCCTGATCGCTATTCCAGATTTCGGGTTTGGCTTGAAACAAAGCATTGTCCACGGCAGTCAGCACGAAGTCCATTTCCAAGGTCTGACTGAGCGCCCAACTCAGAACATAGCGAGAATACCAGTCCAGCACTGCGGTGAGGTACAGCCAGCCATGTTGAAGACGGATGTAGGTAATGTCGATACCCCAGACGTGATTGGGATACGCAGCAGTCACGTTTCGCAACAGGTACGGGTAAATCTGGTGTTGTGGAGCAGGTTTACTTGTGTGAGGACCTGGAACCAGGGCAAAAATGCCCATTTCGCGCATGTAGGCTTGCACCGTTGGGCGCGAAACACCAAACTCAGGACGTAACTGAACGGTGATTTTACGCGAGCCGTAAAACGGGCAGGCGGTGTAGATTTCATCGATGCGCCGTTTGATTGCCAACTCTCGTGCGGAAGGCGGCACAGGCTCATAGAACAGACTTGCGTAACTGATCCCAAGTAGCTCTGCTTGTGTTTTCAACGGCATTTCTGGGTTGTCTTTTTCCAACATTTCCAGCCGCTCTACTCTACTCAAACTTGAAGCCAGATTTTTTTTTCAGCCATGATAATTGAGCGCTCAATCGCCCAATCTCGGCATACAGTTCGTTGATCTGTTTTTCATGTTCGGCTTCGCGAGCGCGCTCACCCTTGCGGTCATCCTCGAAAAGTTGAGCAAAGTCTTCTAGGGCTTGCCTTTTCCATTTGTGGATTTGGTTCGGATGAACGCTGTTTTCGGTGGCGATCTGTGCCACGCTTTTGTCTTCACGAATTGCCTCCAGCACGATCTGGGCTTTTTGTAGAGCGGATAGGCGTTTTCTTTTGGGCATTGGTTTTTCTCCAGAAACTGCACCTTAATTATGCCCGTTTTCGTGTCTAATTTTCCTTATCCACTTAAATTTTTATAAAGAAGTAGTTAGTCTAAAAAACCAATATCTACTAGCCATTGAAAAATCTATCGCCATTGAAAAAACTGAAGAGAATATGCTGAGAGTATCCTGGCATGTTTTTGAACTTCCAATGCTGCATAGCGCACTTATTGCGACCTGTAATGAGAAACATCCTGGATTGCAACTAGAACTTACTCTGCAAACAAATAGTGATTATCGAGAAGATTTATTTGAAATGAGAAAGGATATCGTTTTTCTTTATGAAGAAGACCTGCACCCTGATCCACGAATAACCTTCATTCCCTTTTGGACAATCAATAATTATTTGGTCATCAACTCTGCAAATCCTCTTGTTAATAAGGAACACATTGAAATTGAG
>VGXX01000210.1 GCA_016873155.1 Planctomycetota bacterium
TATGATTGATATACATACACACATATTGCCGGCAATAGATGACGGTCCGACAACGATGACAGAATCGCTTGAAATGTGCAGGATTGCGGTTAATGACGGAATAAAGAAGATGATAGCCACACCTCATGTGCAAAATGGGATGTATGATTTAGATGCAAATAAAGTACTCGAAAAGATACACTTGCTCAACCAGTTGGTAAAACAAGAGGGTTTGGATTTGGTTATATTCCCCGGTGCGGAAGTGCACTTGAGTGACCGTTTGTTGGATGCGGAAATATTAAAAGAAAGCAGTATTTTGACTCTAAATGGAGGCAAGAAGTATATCCTTTTGGAATTCCCGTTTCAGTGGGTTCCTTCAGGGACAGAGCATGTTATATTTAAATTACGGTCGATGGGATTTACTCCAATTTTACCTCATCTTGAAAGGAATTTCAAAATCCAGCGTGACCCTTCTATGGTTAGACACTTTGCAGAGATGGGGGCCATTTTACAGGTAACGGCGCAAAGTATTACAGGGGATTTTGATGCAGCGCCAATGAAGTGCGCCCTGTGGATGCTAAAAAATAATCTCGTGCATGTGATTGCATCGGATGCCCATTCCCCAGTGGGAAGGCCTCCGATACTTACGAAGGCATTGAAGGTCGTGTCTGATAAGTTGGGTGAGGAAGCAGCGAAAAAGATGGTATTGGAGCATCCAAGGATGATATTGGAAGGGTTGCCGTTTAACACATAATTGATATTTCACGTCGTATTGAGCAAATTCTCAGAAAGGGGTTTTTAAGTGAAAATACTTGTGACCGGTGGCGCCGGTTTTATCGCTTCTCATCTGGTAGATAGATTGGTTGCAGATGGACATCATGTAGTTGTAGTAGATAACCTTTCGGCCGGGCGAAAGGAAAATGTTAACCCAAAGGCGTTATTTTATGAAGTAGATATATGTGATGCGGTCTCTCTGGAAGAGGTGTTTAAAAAAGAAAAACCGGAGGTTGTGGATCATCATGCCGCCCATGTTAATGTGCGCAAGTCGGTAGAGATGCCTGCATATGATGCGAACATTAATATATTAGGCTCGCTCAATCTTTGTGAATTGTCGAAAAAATACCAGGTAAAAAAGTTTATCCAGGTAAAAAAGTTTATCTACGTTTCTACAGGCGGCGCAGTTTATGGTGAACCCAAGGAATTACCTGTCAAAGAAACGTGTCCCGTTGAACCTCTTTCACAATACGGCGTAAGCAAGCATACGGTAGAGCATTATTTGTCTATTTTTTACAAATTATATGGTTTGAATTTTACCATCTTGAGGTATCCGAATGTTTACGGGCCAAGACAATCGCCGCATGGCGAGGCAGGGGTGGTGGCAATTTTTAGCGAACTGCTGCTTCAAAATACACGTCCTACGATTTTTGGTGACGGCTCGAAGACCCGGGATTATGTTTATGTGGACGATATTATAAATGCAAACATGATTGTTTTGAATAACGTGGGAAATGGTGAGATTTATAATCTTGGCTGGGGGAAAGAAATTTCTGACCTGGAGGTGTTTCATACGGTACGAAGGGCGCTTGCATCAGATATTGAACCTATATTTGGTGAAAAGCGCCCTGGAGAGATTGATCATATAAGCCTGGACAGTTCAAAGGCAACGGAAAAACTCAAATGGGAACCAAAGATAACCTTTGAGGAAGGCATTAAACTTGCCACGCAGTATTATCAGAAATTAAAGAGAACAAAATAGCCCTGAACGGAAGATTATCGCTTAGTCCACTGGAAGCTCTTTCTTGCACCCTTTTGGCCATATTTTTTACGTTCTTTCATCCTGCTATCCCTTGTTAAGAATCCTCCGTCACGCAAACTTTCCACAAGGTTTGGATTGGATTTAGACAAGGCGCGTGCAATACCAAGAGATATTGCGCCGGCCTGGCCGGTTAAACCGCCGCCTTTAACATTCACCAATACATCGAATTCCCCCAGTGTTTTTGTGGTTTTCAGCGGAGTCCTTACCATGCCCCTTTCCCGGTCTATGGGGAAATAACTATCCAGATCTTTATCGTTTACAAATATCTTGCCGTTTCCCTTTTTTATCCTTACCCTTGCAATGGACGTCTTGCGTCTTCCTGTGCCCCAAATATATTGTTCTCCTGCCACTTTTCTCTCCTTCGATTAATTACGAATGACCAACTCTTTTGGTTGTTGTGCTAGATGTGGATGCTCGGCACCCTCATATACCTTTAATTTTCTTAACATAGCTTTGCCGAGTCTGGACCTCGGCAACATCCTTCTTACCGATCGTCTGAATACCTTATCCGGCGCTGTTTCAAGGGTTTTACCAACCATCCTTTTCCGCAAACCACCTTGAAAATGCGTTACATAGTAGTGAATCTTCTCTTCCATCTTTTTCCCGGTAAGTTTTACCTTGCCGGCATTGGTAATAATAACAAAATCCCCTACGTCAACATGGGGTGTATATTCTGGTTTGTGCTTGCCTTGAAGGACTCTTGAAACGGTGGTTAACATCCGGCCTAAAATCTTGTCCTTGGCATCAACGATATACCAATTCCTTTTTACCTTCTCTTTTTTTGCCATAAATGTATTCATTTTTTTATATTCCTTAAAGCTGAGTGTATCAAAAAAAGCGCCTTCCGAAACATAAGGCGCTTTTTTTATTATAAACTATAATAGTAGTTATTATTTCTTGCAGTTACAATCCTTCGACTTTCCGGAACAATGGCTGCATGGGCAGCCTTCCGGGCACTCGCATGCACCAGCGATTGCAGATTTGATAAGTACCGGCACATTTGTTAAGCCAATTCCAAACACGAAGGCAGATACCATTATGAATGTTATATATAATTTTCTCATAGTAACAATCACCTCCCTTCATAATACGATGTTTATGACAGAGACCACTGAAGGAACGACTTACAAAGTACCACCCATATGCCACATCAAATTATTTTACAAATAACAAAAGAAAAAAAACATGAATAAGATTTATATCAAAACATCTTATGCTTGTCAAATACATTTTTATCTTATTGCCGGATAATATTTTAATTGACATGTCAAAGGGTTGTCATTAACATATTACGAATTAATTTTGGGTATTACAATTTTGTTAATGGTTCCTATATAAAACCTGGTATTTTGCTATGCCACAAGATATTTTGACAGATTTAAGTACACTGGATTTAAATAAGTCGATAGTAGATACCGAGACTATTCGTGCCATTATACCGCATCGATATGAGATGGAACAATTGAGCGGTATAGTAAAATTCGACCCGGAACAAGGTATTATCGTAGGTTATAAGGATGTTTCATCTGATGAATTTTGGGTTCGAGGACATATCCCCGGTCGCCCGCTCATGCCAGGGGTACTCATGCTGGAAGCTGCCGCACAATTGTGTACCTACTATTATAAAAAGACTATTCAGGACGACCGCTTCCTTGGTTTTGGCGGTATTGACAAAGTCAAGTTTCGAGGGAAGGTTGTGCCTGGCGACAAGCTTGTTCTCATTGCAAAAAACAGAGAACTGCGCCCCAGAAGGGCGATTTTCGATACACAGGGCGTGGTAGACGGGAAATTGGTTTTCGAAGGGGTCATTATAGGCATGGTGGTGTAATGATCGAATGTCTTAAAATTAGGTAACTTGCAAATTATTCAAAATTCTTAATTCCAAAATATCTTTGATGTGCTTGATAAAATAATCGGGTTTTATGTATTTATCCTGTGCTTTTAAATATGCCTTGTAATGCCTGCCGTGTTCAAACATCACCGATACCATCCCCAGCGACTTGCTGGCCGCTAATTCATCATCTATCTTATCTCCCACGCAGATAATTTCTTCGGCATGTAAATCGTAGCGTTTCATAATTCTCTGGAAACAGGCTTTCTTTGATTGATTCTTATTTCTCTCAGTAATCACTATATCGTCAAAATACCTGTTATTTAATCCCATCACATCGATCTTCTTTCTCTGAATTTCCTTATCACCGGAGGTGACGAGAACCACCCAGTAACCCTGTGCTTTCAGTCGTTTCAGGGTTTCTTTCACATCAGGAAAGACAGTGATGTCTGAAATGTTTATATGAATAAATTCTTCTAACAACTCCTGTGCATACGTCCCTGGAAGATGGTAATGCGATGCAATCTTTTCGTAAATATTTGCCTTTACCCCATATTTTTCTTCCATCTGCAATTGCAAGAGATAAGCTTCTTCTTCCGAAGAATTGATCAACCTGGCAATCGTTTTGGCCACTTTTCTCCGGCCTTGCACAACCAACGTACCACTGCAATCATAGAGAGTATCGTCCAGGTCAAAGATGATAGCCTTAATTTTCCGGGGATTTTTCTGCATTTGTTTATCGTAAATATGCCTCTGTCACATATCGACGCATCATGCGGTGGCTGTTGAAATAATAGGCAATTTTGCCAATAGAATTTTTCATAATTTTTATCCATTGATTTCTGTCGTGATAATACATCGGGATAATGATATTTTCCAACTTATGGTACAAATCATCGGCATCTGCCGCATCGTTAATATTCGTAAGAGAAGATTCTATAGGTTTAGGACCAATTGACCAACCGGTAATTCCTTCAATGTGCCCCTCAATCCACCACCCATCCAGAACGCTGAAGTTGATTACACCGTTGTGGGCGGCCTTCATACCACTGGTGCCGGAGGCTTCCCGTGGACGCAGTGGCGTATTGAGCCAAACATCGACTCCTGAGACCAACTTTAACGCCATTTCCACATTGTAATCCTTTAAAAATACGATCTTGATTTTATCGTTAACTTTTTTTGACAGTTCAATAATCTTTTTTATGATATCTTTACCTGGAGTATCTTTGGGATGTGCCTTTCCGGCGTAAATGATCTGGAACTCGCCTTTTTCACGTAAC
>VGXX01000211.1 GCA_016873155.1 Planctomycetota bacterium
TATACATGTGCTCTATATGCATTTTTACCTTTTGGCACTGCGTTCTGGCGATTTGTATTAAACCACTGGGGAAGTGGCATAAACTATCTCGGATTGTTTTTTGCTTGTGTGCTGGGGACTTATTTTTTAATCCACCTGCTGTTTCAAAAACAGGTAAAAAAAGCTTCTGTGTATTTTGCCTTTTTTGCAATATCCGGCGCCTGTCTCGCCTTGCTGAAATATATGTGTGTCGCCGGCGCAGAAAGATTCCACCTGTTATTATATGGAATCTTAAGTGTTATTGTATTCTGGGCCTTTAAACTACACGTGAAGGGGAATAGAATATATTTATATACGATCATGTTAGCATTTCTCTTAGGCGCTACTGATGAACTTATTCAGGGTATTTTACCGATGCGGGTCTTCGATGTAAGGGATATTTTTATGAACTGGCTTTCCAGCGGAATGGGCGAACTTTTTATTATTTTTGTATTAAGGCCAAACATTACCGTTCATACTCCAATAATTAAATGAGTGCGCAGAAACAACTCTTCGTTGTTATGTATTTTCTGATACTTCTCTTTGGTCTTGAAAGTAGGACAGAAGCGAAGGAATACATGCCCAATATACTGCTTTTCACGGTTGACGCCTGCCGTCCAGACCACTTTGGTTGTTACGGTTACAGCCGTAACACGACTCCGAATATTGATAAGATAGCCTCAGAAGGGGTGCTGTTTACCCGCGCCTTCTCCCAATCAGCATGGACCACACCAGGGATGATTTCCATATTTACATCGTTGTATCCGCCGACACACGGCGTTGATGCAAAGGACAGAACTCTGAGAGAGGGTGTTTTGACCTTGCCAAAAGTTTTGAAGGGGAATGGATATGCAGTGCCTGTGATGCCGAGGTTTGTCGATATTCAAAATTACTGGCATCTGGGTTTCGATGCGGTAGATAAAGAGCGGTTTTCTGGTGAAGAAGGAGAAGATTTGCTGAAGCTTCTGGAGGCATACAAAGACCAGAGATTTTTTATATGGTATCACTATCACGGGCTGCATTTGCCGTATAATCCCCAAAATCCTTATGATAAAATCTTTCAGGAGGATGTTCCCGGCGGCATGACTGCTGAAACCGAGTCCATTGCCCTGGTAAAAGCGAAGAGTGTTATCAGGAATGGTTCCGTGAGTTTTAACAGCGCGGAAAAAAAAGCGGTAGTTGCTCTTTATGACGGGCAAATAAGGCAATTGGATGATTACATGGGACAACTTGCGGAAAAGATGAGGCTATGGGGCATACTGGACAATACCATACTCATTATAACCTCCGATCATGGTGAAGAATTATTTGAACATGGTTTTATCGGGCATGCATCCACATCATTGAATGCGAAATTGTATGACGAGATTATTCATATACCGTTGATCATCCGGTGGCCAGAAAAAATTAAACACAAGGTCGTAGGCGATCTCGTGCAGCAAATCGATGTCATGCCAGCTATCCTGGATATGCTGGGTTTGCCAATTCCACAAGGATTGCAGGGACATTCCTTGCCGGTGTCAACACAGGGCAAACTTACGGATAATTCACGGCCTGTTTTTTGTGAAACGATTCTGGGTGGGTTTCAGAGCACAAAAGAGATGGAAGAAATCAGGCTCCGGTGTGTCAGGACGAATGAGTGGAAGTTCATTTATACTAATACGCCTGCGAGTGCTACGAGCGGAGGAGGATCAGGGGTTGGGAGTTTTGAATTATATAATCTGAGTGACGACCCTAAGGAAGAAAGGAATATTTTGGAAAACCATCCTGAGGTGGTAAAAGATTTAAAGAAAAAGCTCTTTCAGTGGATCGAAACCACTACATCAAAAGAATGTAGTTCTCCGCCTAATGCAGGAATTAATCCGCTTCAACAGAGATGAGAAAAAACGGGGGGATAGGCAGGTTAAATTGTGAAGTCGTTTTTAAATACAGTATCTATCGTTTGCTCAAGATTACTCACTTCGATTATTTTTACGTTTTCAGGCGCATGAATGCTGATTGAAGAGCCTGCAGGGCAAATGATTTTATCTATAAAATGCAATTCCCTTAAAACCGTTTCTATTTTGCCATCCAGAGAATCTGCCGGAAGTGTTCTTCCCTGACTGTCCAATCCACCGGTTATTGCAATATTTTCGGGAATCGGGGACTTGGTAACTACGGCATAGTAGCATAATGCTGCCGCAAGTCCTGTTTCGTTTAAATCGCACCTTCGGATTATTTCAGGTACATTCTTTTCAAGATAAAATGTTATACGGTCAATTGTTTGAGGGACGGTAATATCGCTGTGTTTGGTTTGGATATATTGGTGTGCAATCTTTACGCAGGGTGAAGTAATCTCAGGAGGTAAATTCCTTGTAAAGTTCGGCATAATATCTTCAGGGTACAAACATTTTAAATAGGTAGAGAAGCTAATTCTGGAGTTATACGTAAGGAGTGTTCTGACCTCACCTGTTTTGGCTACGGGTTTATATGAAGGATTGGCAAGCTTGTCACCGAGCAATAAGTCCAGAATACTATCTTCCCAGATCCTTCTTTCATGGGCAGGCGATTCGTTAATGTAGTTTTTGATATGCACTCTGAGATCATTCCTTTTTTCGAGGTCTAGATAGCCAGGAACCCTGCTCAGGGCATATTGGATGGCAGTCAAGACCTCCGATATGGTTGAATCGTTTAAGCCAAAGTCATCTTTTTCCAATTCTGTACACACAAACTCATTGGGGCAAATCTTGCAGTACTCGATCCCCTTATCGCACTTGTGGAGGATTTCATCTACAAATTTTATATAATTATCAATTTCTAAGTGTTGTCGTGGAATGAAGTTCATAGAATCGCAGGATTTGTATTCAGAAAAAAGCCCCTAAATTTTCTCAATAAAAAGCCGATAATAATAGTGGTTTTAAAAAAACAAAAAGCAGTTGTAAAAATCATTTATTGTGTCAATTTTATAACAATTACTTAAACATGGAAACATATTTTTACCAATTATTGTTATGAAAAACGAAAATACTACGAATTCAGAGGCGCATCCTTGCACCGATATCCTGAACAAAAAACTTCAGGAATTCGAGGCGTGGATAAAAAACATGAATTATAGCATGTTTCTCGAATGCGCCCATTCAAATGAATATTATAAATATAAACGAAAACAAGTATATCTTTAGACAATAACAAAAAGGAGAAAAGCTATCATGAAAAAACACTTAAAAACTGATTGCTCAAATTGCCATGAATACCCTTATGAATGTGACGAATGCTGCAGCGAAGTGAAGGCGTCAATAAACCTGAAAACTCGTCATCATGGGAAAAGAGAGCCTTATAAAGGTAAGTACCTTATAAATAACAATTAACTTTAAGAAATACGGGGGTGTTCCGTGCGCACAAAGCCCCTCTAACGTTCTCCGTTGGAATATGGTGCGTGACTCTCCTCTTTATATGAAATTGTTATTGTTTTTCAGTAAAAGGTAAATATTCTATGGCGTTAAGAATCCTGGTAACTGAATTTTAATGTGGAGGAACAGCTATGGTTATTGAAGAAGACAGGAAACAAGGCGAATTTGTATGTCCTCATTGCAGAGGGAATAGTTTCATATTTATCGGCCTGCAAAGGCAGAGCGGACTATTCAAAGATCATGAATTATGGTGCTGTAAGAGTTGCCATAGTACCTTTGCACGAGAGACTATAGAAGTAAAGAAAACAGCGGAAGACGAGACTTTTAATAAAAGAGCCCTTCCTTATTACAGCAGGGTCAAATTTGCCGGCTAATGATATTACCAGAGATAATTTTTGAGACGCTGACTGTCGGTCCTTTAGCAGTAAATTGCTACATTGTTGGTTCTAAAAAAGATAACACTGCGATAGTTATTGATGCCGGCGGCAATCCGGAAGAGATACTGAATCTCATAAAGAAACACAACCTTACCATACAATTCATTATAAACACCCACGCTCATTTCGATCATTTAGGGGGAGTGAAACTTTTGCAGGATTTGACAGGCGCAAAGTTCTTGCTTCACCGGGAAGACATTCCGCTTCTGAATTATTTGAATGATCAAACAAATGCCTTTGGACTATCTGCCATTCCCGTGCCTCGTGTCGATAGGGAAGTTGCGGATGGTGAGGAAATTTTTGTCGGGGACGAGACTATCCGCATCGTACATACACCGGGGCATTCCCCCGGTAGTATATGTTTCCTCATCAATGATGCCGTATTTGTTGGGGATACGCTCTTTGCCGGTTCGATTGGAAGGACAGACCTCTACGGCGGTTCTTACACCAAACTAATTAGCTCGATAAAAACCCGCTTGTTTACGTTAGAAGACCATGTAATTGTCTATCCGGGGCATGGTACATTTACCACTATCGGTGAGGAAAAACAGCACAACCCTTTTTTTGATTAAAAAAATAGTATCTCCATTTTTCCGATGGAAAACTTTATACATTTGCCTATATCATGCCTGGCTTGACCTTGTAATTTAAATTCAATTCCGTTTGTTGTAACTTGATACTTGTATACTCCCGCGACAAAGCTTCGGTTGATTATCGTACCATAACAATAACCGCTTTCTTCGATTTTTATGTGATGAGGTCTAAAAAAGAGATAAGCATCTTTTCCCTCTTGAATCTTTGTGTTACAAACTAATTCTCCCCATGGTGTCAATGCCCTGTCTTTCCCGACTATTTTCACCTGCATAATATTCGCTTCTCCAACGAACCTGGCTACAAAAAGTGATGTTGGAGATGAGTAAATTTCTTCAGAGCTGCCTATTTGCTCCAGCATGCCGTTGTTCATAACCGCTATCTCGTCAGCCAAAAGAAAGGCGTCTTCCTGGTCATGGGTTACGTAAACTGTCGTAATCTGTGTTTCTTG
>VGXX01000212.1 GCA_016873155.1 Planctomycetota bacterium
TGAGCGGATTAAGGGTTCTCCCGTAAGCCAGAGGACGCTCTCTATTGCCCAATATATAGGCTTTGGCCTCATCATTACCCTGGTAATTTATGCCACACGAAACGACATTATGCGGTTGCTGACACTTTAAAAAATTGTAATAGTTTACCCACCCCTTGCCCCTCCCAGGAGGGGAATACAATGAATCCCCTCCTGGGAGGGGCAAGGGGTGGGTTCCTCTGCTGAATTCAAGAATTCAAATGGCAGAACTAATAGACGTCACCATCCCCGGCCAAAAAAAAAGCCACCCGTTAAAGGATGTTACCATCATCGGTCGCGCATCCACTACTGATATCAAATTTGATGACCTCATTGTTTCGCGGCACCATGCAAGGATATGCAAATCGGCCGGTGGGTATCTGATTGAAGACCTGGGCAGTCAGAACGGAGTTTTTCTGGATAGCGAACGGATTACTTCTCCCCAGCCATTAACTAACGGCAAAAAAATCTGTATTGGGCCATATACCTTAATCTTTAACGACGCCGAGTCCGGACATCCATATCCACCGGAATTTCCATCCACCGAGTATACTCAGATTATCATGGCTACGAAGGATCCATTGTCAATTGAAACTACGGACGAAACAATGAGCCGTGAAACCGCGAGTAAAGGGGAATTCGAACGATTACAAAAGAGGCTGAAAACCTTTCACGATATTACAAGGGTTATTGGAAATATCTTTGATCTCGATATATTACTGAAAGAGATTATTCAGATTATTTTTACCATGTTTCCCCATGCAGGACGATGTTTTGTGGCTTTGCAAGATTCGGATGAAACGCAATTGACCATTCGAACGATTCACACAAAAGGCGTAACATCTCACCCCCACCTAAACCTCCCCCATCAAGGGGGAGGAATACAAGGGGACAATGAGTGTTCCCCGCCCCTGGTGGGAGGGGTTAGGGGAGGGGGCGAACTGTTACCAAAAGACCTTGCATTAGCAGAGGAAGGGAATGTCTTGAGCCAGACGCTTGCGCATCGCGCCATCAGCGAACGGAAATCACTGCTCATCATGGATACGCAAATGGATTCCAGGGTCAGTACGAGCATAAAGATAATTGGCGCCCGTTCTATCATGTGTGCGCCACTGGTATGTCCCCAAAAAACTTTAGGCATATTACAGATTGAAAGCAAGAGCAAGGATTACGAATTTTCCAAGGCAGACCTTGATCTTTTTACCGGTATTGCATCTCAGGTGGCATTGTTGATTTACAGCGCCGAACTCTTTGACGATCTCAAGAGGGCAAATGAACGTATCGCATCCGAAAACAAAAACCTGAAAAAACAGCAGAAGATACAATCATCGTTCAGTAATATTATTGGTGCAAGCCCAAAGATAAAAGAAGTATTGGAATTGGTGAAAAAGGTTAGTAACGCCCCCTATAGCGTCCTTATTACCGGAAAGAGCGGTTCAGGAAAAGAATTAATTGCACAGGCCATCCATTACAACAGTTCGAGGTCAGGCCAGCCATTTGTGCCTTTAAATTGTGCCGCTATTCCACGCGACCTCCTCGAAAGCGAACTGTTTGGATATGAAAAAGGGGCATTCACAGGAGCCTCAGGAACTAAACAGGGACACTTCGAAGTGGCAGATAAAGGGACTATTTTTCTTGACGAAATTGGAGACATGCATCCTCATACCCAGGCGAAACTTCTGCGTGTCTTGCAGGAAAAAGAATTACAGCGGATAGGAGGAACAAAGGTAATTAAAATTGATGTGCGTGTCCTGGCAGCAACCAACAAGGATTTGAAGACTGCAATGAGTAGCGGGGAATTCCGGGAAGACCTGTTTTACCGGCTGAATGTGGTGTCTATCCATATTCCGCCTCTGTGTGAACGCAGGGAAGACATTCCCATGCTGATTGCACATTTTCTGGAGTCAAGCTGTGCCGATGTTGGGAAGCGTGTAAAAGGATTTACCCCTGAGGCTATGACATTGCTTTTAAATTACCAATGGCCTGGCAACGTGCGGGAATTAAAAAATGTCGTTGAAAGGATCGTTACCCTTGCCCCGGAAGATAGTATGCTGGGAGTGGAGATGCTGCCGCAGGAGATAAGTAATAAATCTGTTGTGCAGGTGCAAAAGTATAAATCCACGGGTACCCTTTATGAGGCGCAAAAGCAGTTAGAAATCGAGATGATTATGGACGCCCTGAAAACTGCGGAGGGTAATAAATCAAAGGCCGCAGAACTCCTGGGTATCAGCCGTAAGGTGCTCTACGAAAAAATAGAAGCCTATAAGATTTCATAAAATCAAATGCAGAACTTGAAGAATCAGGAGGTATACGATGAAGGTTGTTAAATTACAAGAAACGGTATATAAAAAAGTCGAAAAAGTATCCAAAACTCATGGCATAAAGGTCGATGATCTTATAACTCAGGCGATAAATTATGGACTTGATGCAGTAAGCGAAAAAAACGTCCTCGACCTTTATAGAGACCACAAGATAACTCTTCAAAGGGCTGCGGAAATGCTCTCTTCAGATATATGGGAAGTAATCGAAAAACTTAAAAAAGCTGATATCCATATAGATTATTCAAAAGAAGAACTTGCAGAGGATGTAAAATAAATGCAAGATTTTGGTAGGTATTGGAACTTCGCAAAGAACAATATTACCTCTGCTTAACTTCATCTTTAAAGACCTCATCATAAATATCATTTTCAGAACTAAACCTTTAATTTTCTGACAAGCGATTTCGTCTAATGTTATCTGCCGTAGCTAGCATTTCTTTTGAAAATCAAGAAACAAGACCCCACTACTTCCCTAAGTACAAAACAATTTCAAAAGTTTAATTGTCCGAACGAACGTATCCCTCCTTGTTATACGCCGCCATTGTTCCTTTTTATGTACATAAGAGATTGGAATACAACAGAAGATCACCTGATGCTATTTCATATTGTGTGTTTCCTGCAGCACTGCTTGGAATGCTTCGCAAAAAGCCGGCTGGTTTGCGTTCGCTGGGAAGTAATGTCAAATTGATAATGACATTATTGAAATCTTTTTCTGCTTTCTTGCTCTTATGCGCTATTGCATTCCTAATTTTGTGTAGGTCATCCAATCTGTCAATTTGAGGTTTCGACAATTTTGTAAATGGATAGCCATTATCTAAGAACAATTTAGCTCGCGGGATTGTATGATCAGAATAGGGTAGCCAATCGAGGTAACTTCTTTTATGGAACACTATTTCAGAAAACATTGTAGAAGGTTGGACTTTGATTCTCTTTTTGACCAACATGTCGGATGAATAATAATTACCCTCAAGCAATCCAAAAAATAGTTGCTCTAGCAAAGCCTCAAATTCAGTAAATAAATCAAGATATAAACCACAATATGCTTGTTGGATATCATCATTTAGAATCTCTCCACGATTAAGAAGAGTTTCGAATTTGACTCTAATTCTCTCAAGAAAAAGTACTTTCTTTCTGAAGGTAAGAGTTAACGACATAATTTTTCGTGGCATGCTACTGTAGAGAGTTTGTTAAATACTCGAATAGGAGTTTTCTTTCTTTCGGATTAGTTGTTCTTCTATCGGTTGCTTCTAAATATTTTTGAGGGGCTGTTCTGTTATAAAGTCTTTCATTCGCCAGCTTTATTTTTGCAATAGTCTCTAAAGAAATACTTTTGGCCTTTGAATCAAGACTTATCGGTTTATCCAACTCGTACAGCAAATCATAAATGAACACAAAGAAAGTATATAAAACCTTCTTAGTACATAAAACAAATTCTGGCTGTTGTACTGGGAAAGTTTCATCAATGAAGTCCATTACTTTACGGAATTATTTTTCTACCGCTTCCCGAAAATCAAATTTTTCATCGTATTTAGAATAAAAACTATGGATTATGGGCTGAGATTTTCCTGATAATGCGCCATTGAGAATTGCTATCATACACTCAGACGTATGTTCAACCTCATTCATCCTCGCGATATCATCTTCAGTGAAACTTTTCCAAGTTCTCCATCTCTTTAATTGTTCGGCGGCGAGTAGGTAGGCTGACGACTTGAACTCACCAAAATATTCTGAATTCCTTAACTCTTGTTTTGTTAAGCCATAGGTTGTTGAATTCATTCTTCGAAAAATTTGAATTACTTCTCTATCATCGACTTGAGAAGGGAATACGTGAACACTGAATTCGAAATCCAGTATAGCTTGTTTTATTTCTGGCTCGAGCTGCGCGAAAGTCTTCCCAGCAAGTGCCGCATTGTGTGTTCTCTTTACGGTAAATTCATCTCTTGCAGCATCAAAATCCTTTAGAAGCTCTGGCACTCTATAGCTAATTACCGTTCGAAGGCGTTGCTGTCCATCAATAACTTCTTTTTCAGGTATCATCTTATTGGGATCTGTTCTTCGATCTCGAAGAAAAATAATTGGGATTGGTAGTCCCCTAGAAATTGTGTCTATAAGAAATGATTTAGCCCCTTTTTTCCAAACGGATCGGCGTTGAAAGTCTGGCGTGAGTATTGGTTGGCCGGTTTTTTGCCATGAGATGAAATCAGAAACCTTAAATATTGTCTTTTGAATCAAATATCTATCTGTCATATCAACCTCAATTATTGCTTGTTAGTTTCACATCAAAGATACAATAATAAAACGAAAAGGGCAATTGTGTATAATTCGTTGCTAACATAGCATACCAAATTTGACAAATGCATGGGGTCGCGTCTTGAAGAGTGGTGGGAATGTTGAAAATTCATAATGTTTTAGAATCTTTTGGGCACATCTTTGCTTTCACGAAAGACGAGGATTATTTGCGATACCCTGATAAACAA
>VGXX01000213.1 GCA_016873155.1 Planctomycetota bacterium
CTTTTTATAGGCCAGGTTATTCTCGTACAGTTTCAGGAATATCCATTGTGTCCATTTATAATAATCAGGATTACAGGAAGTAAGCTCTCTGTCCCAATCGTACCCAACGCCCCAACGGTGGAGTTGCCGCTTCATGGCCTTAATATTATTCTTCGTCCAGGCGGCAGGATGAGACCCACCCTTGATGGCTGCATTCTCAGCGGGGAGTCCAAATGCGTCCCAGCCAATGGGTGACAGCACGTTATGACCCTTCATACTCTTGTAACGCGAAACGACGTCGCCGATAATATAATTTCTGCCGTGCCCCACATGCAAGGTACCTGAAGGATACGGGAACATGACCAGACAATAGAATTTATCCTTCGTACTGGTTTCGTTGGTATGGAACAACCCGCACCCTTCCCAGAACCCCTGCCATTTGCTTTCGATATCAGTAAAGTTATACTCCCTCTTTGCCATCCAAAATTCCTTATATTTTATATTTTAATTTTACATTACAAATTCTTCTGAAGGCATTCAGAAGAATTTGAATTTTATCAAAATTTCACCCTTAATCAAATTTAAAAATCTTGACAATAATCATGTAGCATGTTATTTTTAACACCAAGAAATCTCAAATAACCGCAGAAAAGACAGAGAAAAAATTTCTGTATTCTCCGTGCTTCTGTGGTTAAAAACATTTAGGTGGGGCTGTGGCGCAGTTGGGAGCGCGTTTGAATGGCATTCAAAAGGTCAGGGGTTCGAATCCCCTCAGCTCCACCAATAAAATCAAGAGCTTCAGGCATACGACACATTTCTGTTTTCCCCTACTGTGACCAAATTGTGACCGAGTTCTAAGACATGGACGCCGTCACGCAAACTTTCCGGACAATGATGAGAATATCTTTGCGTCATCCGGATATCTTTATGACCAAGTAGTTTTGATATTTTGTAAATATCAATACCCCTTTGCGCTAATCGTGTCGCAAAGGTGTGTCTCAAATCGTGGAAATGGAAATCCTGAATATCAACCTTT
Organism: Planctomycetota bacterium; assembly: GCA_016873155.1. Classification (GTDB taxonomy): domain Bacteria; phylum Planctomycetota; class Brocadiia; order Brocadiales; family Brocadiaceae; genus Wunengus. Next base: position 1,016 of record VGXX01000213.1, read on the forward strand.
TCTAAGACACTCTCAAACGCCCTTCCGAGATTATCGCTGTCAATCTTGGTACCAACGCTACTGGCAAACACTAGGTCATGCTTGATATTCCGTATCTTTGACTTCTCCATCAAAATATCAAGTGCTATTTGATTCAATGGAATTGTTCTTGGTTTTCCATTTTTTGACTCTTGAATTATAATGGTCTTACGGAATAGATCGAACCTATTCCATTGAAGTGATAGCAATTCACCTTTTCGTAATCCGGTATGCAGGTCAAAAAGGATTATATCTCTCAACCATTGAGGGGCATTTTCGAGCAACCTTCTTTCCTGTTCATCCGTTAGCCAACGATCCCTCTCGTTGTTTTCCTTTTCTTTTGGTACTTTAGAAACAGGATTTTCCTTTATCCATTCCCATTCCTTGAAGGCCAAACTGAATGCCTTTGATAGCATGGCCAGTTCCCTGTTAATGGTCGCAGGTTTTGCCTCTTTACTGTATCTGAGAACCTTATAATCAGAAATCTTTTTTGGCGTTATTTCCAATAGCTTTAAATCGCCAAAATACGTTGAAAGATGTTTTAACGACGCCGAATAACTGAGCCGTGTATTTCCAGAAACCTTTGGCGCATGTTCTTTCATAAACTTTTCCATCATATCTGTGAAAGTCTTATTATCACCAACAGGCTTTTCAAAGTATTTTCCCTCTACAATCTCAGTTTTAATCTTTGCTTCAATTGATTGAGCAAGTTTTTTATCAGCAGTCTCTAAGCTCTTTCGGATTCTTTTCCCTTTATAACTAATAGAAGTCCAATAGACACCACCACGTCTAAACATAAACACCTCCTTTCGCGTGGCCTATTGTGTCTGTACGATTGTATCGGGAATTATACATTTTCACAGAAAACATCTCCAACAATTTTATTGACCGTTTGATCATGTTGTTTCGTATTACGTTTAAAGTTTGTCATTAGCTGGTCAATGTCTTCCAGATCAAAGAGGACTCGCTTTCCGTATTTGATAGAAGGTATTTTCCCCTGACATGCCCAATCGTAGAGCGTTTTTACCGGCAAAGAAGTATATTCAGACACCTCTTTTATATTTACATATCGTTTTTTCATGGTTGAGGTTTTTCATTCAAATTAGTTATTTGACCGTACAGTGTCGGATTTAATGCCATGTTATAAACCTTCATTTTCTTCTTTATCCTTGTGCTTATATAGTCTTTGGCTTTACCCCGTGTTTCTTTATCAAGATGGTTCGCGCAATTATTCCAACATTCAACCACTACCTCTTCCGTAATTCTTTCATGTCCTTCTCTTGCCGCATAGGAAGTCATATAGCCTGCAATGCCGTTTTGATATAATATTTTATTGCTCGGTATTCGTGCCTTATTTACCTCCCTTGTTACTCCTGCGTAAGAACCATCTAAAAAACGTACCTGCTGAATCATTTCCCATAAGGGGTCTGTTTTCCACCGTGTTCGATTTTGTGTATTGTCATCTATGGCAAGCCTTAGCCAAGCGCTGGTACAGTATTTCCAAACATCATTAACCTTATTTAAAAGGTCTGAATAAGTTTTTACAGACATTTGCCCCAAAAACGTACGTTCCAGTTGAAATTCAAGTCTCCATACCCTTTGTTCTGCCTCCCAACCCTTATATGCCCATATTTCCTTGAGGTATTCTTTGTTGCTCTTTTTCATCTCAACTGTTTTTTCGTATAACCGCGCCGAAATAATCCCACCAAGCCCTATAGACCAACCCGTGAATCCTCCGTCCCAGTGTTTATCAATTTTTCTAACCTTGGTTACGAGCGATTGTTTTCCAACTTCTTCTAAATCTCTATCAGTAACAAAATCAACAAAGATATCTGCCCTGCTTATTGTCTCTTCTTTAATCATGACAAGGAGTTTATTTACTATTTCACGTAATTTATATATCGAGAAATCTGGCCCAAGACAGTTCAGAAGTTCACTCGCTATCTGAACATATAGCGTGGGGACTGTGTTTTTCTTACTGGCCGTTATCTTGATTTGATACCAGTTATCCACCAAAATATAAGAATAGTACCTTGCCCCTTTATCACTTACTTCAAAACAGTGATCTTCAATGTTCACAGTTGCCAATGCCTGTTCTTTTTCATTTTCAGACTGAGCATGTTTCTTTTTCTCGTCAAGTAGTTCCTTTAAACCCTTTTTAAGGGTACCCCGATAGGACACATACAAACTATCAATACCTTGAAATAGCTCTTTAAATTCCATACCGAAACATACCTAAAATGTAATACGAGGGTGCTGTGTTACTAGACTTCGCACCCTACCAGGTACTAAATTGTCTATCATTGCTTTTGAGTTTGTGAGAACATTTCGTATCATAATCCACCATCCTTTTGGGTACGTATGTGTGTGTGCTCCGTTGCGCTCCCGCTTACGCTCCGCTTCACTTCGCACACACGTACCCTGGTGGTTACCTTGAATATTTCATGAGATTCCTTAATCACTCTTTAACCCTTTAAATTTCTACACAACAGAAAATAAAAGAAGTCTGTGTTTGTTATCTGAAAACACAATAAAAAAAGCCGAGACTATAGTTGAGCATATCAACCACAATCCCGGCTTCTTTGTCTTCTAGAGACTTCTTTGCCGACTACAAAGATAATAAAATTTATTATCTTTTATCCACAATTAATTCTTTACAGTTAGGACACTTCGTTTCTACCTTTCTCTCTAATTTATATATAATTACAGGTTTTGATTTATAACCTACATATTTATCTGTTTCGATTTTTAGTATTTTTTTACATATTGGACATTTACCACTTGGAAGAAGATCATATTTCATCTTGCTATGCTCCTGTTTTACTATTTTCTTTTAACTCTTTGATTAACTCATCATGTACCTTTTCAAGTTCTGTCTTTATTTTTATGTAAGAATCTTTTGCAAAGGCCAAGGCTGTAAAATGATAGCATGCCTTTTCAGCGAAATCTTTTTTCATATCTATAATGTACCCCTGGGTTTCCTTGTCGTTAGACTTTATATATGCAAGTCCCTCTATAAGTGTTTTACCTAATATTTCGATAAAGTTACCCGCCGCTAGCCTTTTGTGCTCTTCAGTAATCGAATCAAAATGCTTGATCGTTGCACTTAAAATATGATTAATCCATCCTAAAAGCATAACAGGTTGAAAGTCTGTTTTGCTCTTGTTTAGAGGATTTAGAAATTCAGTGTAGAGAGATGCAATATAATGCTCAAATTCCCTTATTATCGGTGATTTATCTAACTCTTTCCAGAAAACAGGCCTTTCTTGCTTTCTTTTGTTAATAGTGTTTAATATGAATTCTTTATCTTCTTTAAAGCTATCAATAAGTCTTTCGTCAATAAGTTTTGATAGAGAAATACCTTTTTCTTTTGCCTTTTTTTCTAAGAAAGCCCTAAATTCTTTGCTAATTCTTATTCCTACGAATTCTTCTTTTTTTGCCATGTTTAATAGATAACTAATGTTTTATAAATGTTAAACAAATGTAAAATATAACAAATGATTTGTCAAGCAAAATTATTAAATACTTGTATTTCTATATGAATTGTCCTTTCCATGCTTCGTTGCGCTCCCACATACAAAGCACGTACTACACTTAACGGTCGCTATCTATAATCCTAAGAACTATGACATCCATTGAACCGCTCAAACACTATGTCGTAGGTCTCTTCCATTGATATTCTTGCAATTTAAAAACTACCCTATTTCACCCAATTCATTCCCT
>VGXX01000214.1 GCA_016873155.1 Planctomycetota bacterium
ATTAAAGATGCTTTAGTAATTCCTTATTCGGCGCTCATAGAGGAACAGGAAAATTTCTTTGCCTATGTGCAAACATCTGGCGAAGGATTCCAAAAGCGTGAATTAAAAATCGGAGTCAATGATGGTATGAATGTACAGGTATTAGCAGGTATAGAGGAAGGCGAAAGGGTTGTTACGAAAGGCGCCTACCAAATAAAATTAGCAACAATGTCAGGTAAAATGCCAGCTCATGGTCACGAACATTAAAGAGGGAAATCATGATAAATAAGATTATAGAATACGCCTTACATAATCGATTAATAATTATGGCGGCATCTGCGCTGCTTTTGATAGCGGGCATTTACACGGCCTCCAAAATGGAAGTCGATGTATTTCCTGATCTTACCGCCCCGACGGTAGTAGTGTTAACCGAAGCGCATGGAATGGCTCCGGAAGAAGTCGAAAAATTAGTAACCTTTCAGATTGAAACGGCAGTCAATGGCGCCACCAATGTGCGCCGGGTAAGATCATCATCTGCCGCAGGCATATCCATTGTTTGGATAGAATTTGAGTGGGGAACGGATATTTTTAAGGCACGGCAAATAGTGAGCGAAAAACTAACCACCATTGCCGAAAAGCTGCCGCTGGGAGTTGGAAATCCTACGCTTGCACCTCAATCGTCCATCATGGGGGAAATCATGCTCATTGGTTTATCATCGGATAGCACGTCCCCAATGGATTTAAGAACCATTGCTGACTGGAATATCCGGCCAAGGTTATTAGCGACAGGAGGAGTATCACAGGTTATGGTAATTGGCGGAGAATACAAGCAATACCAGATACTTGCATCTCCCCAAAAAATGAAACATTACAACATTTCTTTAAACGAATTGCTGAAAGCAAGCAAAGAAAGCAATCTTAATGCTTCAGGCGGCTTCATGAACGAATTTGGTAATGAATACATTATCAGAGGTGTTGGAAGAACAAACAGCGTGGAAGAAATAGGTAATGCCGTAATTAAGGTTGTTGCTAATGTCCCGATAAAAATAGAGGATGTTGCGGAGGTTAAAATAGGCGGGGCAATCCCTAAAATCGGCGACGGTTCACTGAAAGCAAGTCCGGCAATTATTATGACCATAGCAAAACAACCAGGAGCTAACACCCTGGAACTCACAGAAAAAATTGATAATGCTATTGCAGAGATTGCCAAAACCTTGCCTCCTGACATCAAAATTAACACCAAAATATTCCGTCAGGCAGATTTTATTCAGGCCTCTATAAACAACATCAAAAAAGCCCTCATGGAGGGTTCTGTCTTTGTCGTTGTAATAATGTTCTTGTTCTTAATGAACTTCCGGACCACCATTATTTCCCTTATTGCTATTCCTCTTTCACTTATCGTTTCCATTATCACCCTTAAATTTTTGGGCTTAACCATCAATACCATGTCTCTCGGCGGGATGGCAATAGCTATTGGCATGGTGGTAGATGATGCCATTATTGATGTGGAAAACGTTTTTAAGCGCCTGAAGGAAAATGCACAAAAAAGTATTGAAAGTCGAAAAAGCGCACTTATTATCGTTTACGACGCTTCAAAAGAGGTGCGGTCTTCAATCCTTAATGCGACCCTTATCATCATCGTTGCTTTTATCCCCTTGTTTTTCCTTGGTGGGATGGAGGGTAGAATGTTGCAACCCCTGGGTATCTCCTTTATCGTTTCACTGTTTGCATCTCTCCTTGTTGCGGTAACACTTACCCCCGTGCTTTGCAGCTTTATGCTTACCAGCGACAAAATGCTTTTAAAACAGGCAAAAGGTAGTTGGACGGAAAGATGGCTTCGCCGGTATTATAATTCCGCATTGAAAAAAGTAATGAGAATGAAAAAGACATTACTTGGGATATCCCTCGTGTTGTTCATGGTGGCGATTTTTCTCATGTTTGATTTGGGCCGAAGTTTCTTGCCCGAATTTAACGAAGGCACTTTAACGGTAAGCGCTGTCAGTATGCCGGGCATATCACTCGAAGAATCAAATAAAATCGGAAACAGGATTGAAAATATCCTGCTGTCGGTTCCCGAAATCTCAGTTACTTCACGCAGAACGGGAAGATCCGAATTAGACGAACATGCGCAGGGTGCAAATGCCGCTGAAATTGATGCTCCCTTTGTTTTGACAGAAAGACGCAAGAAAGAATTCATGAAGGACGTTCGGGAAAAATTAAGCGCAGTTTCTGAAGCGAACATCACCATCGGGCAGCCCATAGGTCACCGTATTGACCACATGCTCTCAGGCACGAGAGCAAACATTGCCATTAAGCTTTTCGGGACAGACTTATCTAAAATGTTTTCTCTTGCAAATCAGATACAACGCAATATTGAAGGCATAGAAGGGCTTGTGGATATTAGCGTAGAGCAGCAAATTGAAATTCCTCAGGTGCAAATAAAAGCAAAACGGAATATGCTGGCAAAATATGGCATTTCAATAGGTCAATTTACCGAATTTATTGATGTCGCCCTTGCGGGCGAAAAAGTATCTCAGGTTTTTGAAAGCAGCAAAAGTTTTGACTTGGTATTGCGATTTAATGATGAGAACAGGGGCAAAATAGAAAATATTCGTAACGTTTTAATTGATACCAATATCGATCCAAACCAACAATCCAAAATTCAAAATTTAACATCCAAAATTCCGTTACATTATGTAGCTGACATCGTTTCGACAACAGGTCCCAGCACCATTAACCGGGAGAACGTACAGCGAAAAATTGTGGTTTCGGCCAATATAGCCGGGCGTGATTTAAAAAGCGTAGTAAACCAAATCAAAGAAAGAATACATGATACTATTCAGCTGCCGGAAAACTACCACATTCAATACGGAGGACAATTTGAAAGTGAAGCAAAGGCATCGAAAATATTATTCTTCGCCTCTTTAATGTCTTTATTCATCATATTCCTTTTGCTTTATCAGGAATTTAAAAATATTAAGCTTGCAGGAATTGTCTTTCTCAATTTACCTTTGGCGCTGATAGGCGGCGTCTTAAGCATTTGGTTTACGGGAGGAATCATAAGTATTCCCTCGATCATTGGATTTATTTCACTGTTTGGAATAGCAACACGCAACGGGATATTATTGGTTTCGCACTATCAGGCATTGCAAAGTCAAGGTGTTGCTTTGTATGAAACTGTTATAAAAGGCTCCTTAGACAGGTTAAACCCGATTTTGATGACTGCTTTAACTACGTACCTGGCATTAATTCCCTTAGCGATAGCAGGCGACTTGCCTGGAAATGAAATACAAAGCCCAATGGCAATCGTGATATTAGGGGGATTACTCAGTTCTACCCTCTTAAATATATTCCTTGTCCCTGTTGTTTACTACATTTCAAATGTCAAAAATGAAAAATGATGATACTTATTATGGTTAACTTTTAGGGTGGTACATCAGGAAGAATATGGGCATGATGCTCGTCATGTTTGTGCAAGTGATCATGGGTAATGGCATAATGGATGTGTTCGTGCTTATGCTTTTCAAGAAACAAACATTACGCTTAGCTCAGCAGGTGGAGGACTGATGATCTGTAGTGTCCCCGATAGCCATCATACCCCATCGGTCTGCTGCATCGCCATGTTCGGCGTCCGTCCTTGTTCAAACCGGCTCACCTGAGCTTCTTGAACTTTCTTCCGGCGGACCTTGCGAACCACGACTCGCACAGTGCCCCTTTCGACAACATCGCCCCCGCGCACTTCCCTGCCCAGATGACCGCTGACCCAATCACTGAGCGTACGGGCACCGGCCGCTGGAGGATCGACACTTAGGTCGATGCCGGTTGTGGCCTTCAATCGGTCAACGGAAACCCCACCACCTGCAACCCAGGCGGAACCAGATTCGACAATGTGGGCAGGAAGGCGATCATACTCGTCCTCAATCTCGCCCACCAGTTCCTCCAGGATATCTTCGAGCGTGACCAACCCCACCACCCTGCCATCGACGTCACGCACCAAGGCAATATGTGTGTGCTCACGCATCATCTGCTCAAGGCATACGGCAATTCGTTCGTCATCCTTGAGGGACAGTATCGGGCGAATAATGGAACGGAAACTGGGTTCATGTGGCGCCAGGCGCATCGTGGCAATAATGTCCTTGAAGTTTGCGTAGCCGATGATAGTCTGCGGGTCGTCCTTCTGTGAGACGACGGGAAAGCGTGTATGCATGTCGAGGTGGGCCGTAATCAGGTTGTCCGACAGTGAGGCGTTCGCATCGAGTGTGGTCACATGTTCAGCCGGGAGCATGATAGTGCGGATTGAGCGTGACTGCAACTCCATCGCTCCCAGAATGATGCGCTCCTCCCGATGCCCAATGAGCCGCGAGGCGCGGGCCATGGCGGCTATGGCGCGGAGTTCTTGAAGCTCCACCGTCTTAGACTTACCCGTGTCGCCCGATCCCAGGCGGCGCTCGCCCCACGACATAACACCCACGACGACCGTTTCAAACAGCCACACGGCAGGCCAGACGCTGAAGGAGAACCAACGCATGAATGGCGAGAGGGTGAGGCACACCCTTTCTGCATTACGCAGAGCGAACACCTTCGGTATCAACTCTCCGACTACGATTGTCACGACGGTAAGCGGGGCAACCACAAGCGCAATGGCCAGAACCTCAGCCGTACCTTCCGAAACACCCAAGCGACTAATAAGGGCTGGGGCCACATTCTCCTCAGCGCCGGATCCACCGACAGCCGCCGCGATGGC
>VGXX01000215.1 GCA_016873155.1 Planctomycetota bacterium
TGGAAGCGGGGCGGATGCCTCTTTTTTACCTTTTGTAAGGAGTTTCCCGTCGTCTTCCGGATGTATACCGCCAATAAAGGTTTTTAATTTTGATTTAACAAGAGTCGTCATGGTAAAAAACTTTCTATCCCCCGTTCCCCGTTTCCACGAGGACAAGTTTCACGAGGACAAGGATTATTTATTGAACATTGTTAATCTGTAAAACACACACAGCCCCGCAGGTAGGTCAGGCGTCCTCGCCTGACATTATCATGACAGACGGGACGTCTGTCCTACGATAGAGGGGAAAACAAAAGTCCCCTCTGATAAGAAATAACACACCCATAAATCCCCTCTCGAGAGGGGACTAAGGGATGTGTTTGATACAAATAATCATGCGAACTTATCGTAAGGCGCGGTCAATCTGGCGTATAGCCTGTTTTAGACGCAGTTCATTTTCTACGATCGCTAACCGCAGATACCCCTCGCCATTTTCTCCAAACGCAGCGCCAGGGGCAACGGAGACTTCGGCCTCGTTCATAAGTTTATAAGCAAAATCTACCGAACCCATAGACCGCCATTTCTCAGGAATTGGCGCCCACACAAACATGGATGCGCGTGGTTTTTTTACATTCCATCCGACACGGTTCAGACCGTCACAAAGAACATCTCTTCTGGATTGATAAATCTCAGCCTGCTCTTTTGTATATTTGTTGCATTCTCTGAGCGCTATAATAGAAGCGATTTGTACCGGTTGAAATATACCGTAATCATAATAGCCCTTGACCTTCGCCAGTGTACTGACGAGGTCTTTGTTTCCCACGCAAAATCCTAATCTCCAGCCAGCCATATTAAACGATTTAGACATCGTGTTGAATTCCACGCCAATATCTTTAGCGCCTTTGACCTGTAAGAAACTCGGCGGCTTGTAACCATCAAATGCAATCCCGCAATATGCAAAATCGTGGATAACAATGATATTATATTTTCTGGCAAACGCCACAATCTCCTCAAAAAAGCCTATTTCAGTGGTAGCGGCAGTAGGATTATGGGGAAAATTGAGGATGAGTATCTTGGGCCGCGGGATAAGGTTTTTGGCCGTATTGATTAAGTTTGGTAAAAATTTCTCGTCCTCCGTTAGCGGCACACTTATTACGTTGCCACCGGCAAGATTTACGGCGTGAATGTGAATAGGAAATGCCGGATTAGGAACCAGGGCGGTTTCGCCGGAGTCTAACAAGCCCAAACACAGGTGAGATATGCCTTCTTTTGATCCGATGGTGCAAACCACTTCTTTTTCCGGATCCAAGGATACGCCAAACTGTTTTTCGTAATATCTGGCGACTTCACGCCTGAGATTAAATATTCCATTGGCTGAGACGGTATATCTGTGGTTTCTTGGATCCTGAACGGCCTCGCATAATTTTTCAATAATCGGCTGGGGTGTAGGGTCATTCGGATTTCCCATGCCAAGATCAATAACATCGATATTATTGCGTCTCTTTTCGTATTTAAGGGCATTTAACCTCCCAAACAGGTAAGGAGGCAACTGCTTAACCCTGTTAGCAACATTAATTACAAAATCTTCAGTCATTATGTCTTTTCTTGCAGAATCAGATTATTTTATTGTTATAGAATTTAATCGGTAGTCAGGTTTTTCGTGATCGAAGCATTTTCTATCAGGCTAATCAACCAGGGGCCGAGCCTTTCTTTGTAATGCTGGTTTCTGGCGATCTTTTCCAGTTCTCCTCGCGCAGACTTGAAACTCTTGTTACCGGCGGCCTTTTTATCGGTGATTTTCATGATATGATAACCATAATCCGTCTTGATAATATTACTAAGTTCACCAACCTTTAAATGCGCAACCTGTGATCCAATACCGTCCTTTGGACTAAAAGGCTGCATCTTGCCGCCACGTACTGCAGAGGCACGGTCGATAGATTCGTTTTTAGCAAGGGTGGCAAAATCGGCTCCTGACTTTAATTTTTTGAGCGCCTCTTCCGCCTCTCTGCGAGTTTTAAGGACGATCTGGCTGGCCTCGATCTTTTCACCATACACCTGATCGTATGTTTTTTGCAATTCATCTTCCGTAATGGTAATTGTTTTTTCCATAACCTTTTCGGCGATGAGTTCTATCTCGGCCTGTTTCCTCATTTTTTTGGATAACTTTTCTTCAAGTTGTGCAAGACTGCTGTCAACCTTGGCTAATTCTTTTTCAAGGTCTGCCTTATCCTTTATTCTGTAAGTGCGCATTAAACCTTCAATTTCCACGTTAATGAGTTTTTTCAGCTTTGCTTCTATTTCCGCACTCGTGGCAGTAATCCCCTCTTTTTCAGCCGTTTGATAAATCAGTGTTCTTCGGATAAGCACATCTAATGCATCTTCTCCGTATGTATCAGTTAATAGGGTATAAAGTTCCTGCCTGGTGATTTTTTGACCGTTTACAATTGCTACGATGTTTTTATCGGTGATAATTTTCGGTTCGTTTTTTACGGATTTGGCAGTATTTTTCACTTCCCCAAAGATTGTTTGGCTAAAAATCAATCCTGCATAAATGGATAAAGCAAAAAAAAGAATGCTTACGTAAGTTTTCATTATAGTTCACATTTCGGTTAAAAAGAGTTATAGTAAATACGAAAACTGTAAAAAATTGATTTTGAATTATATCACAGTTAAAATTACAGTGTCAATGTTTTTTGGTTTAATATGCATGGCGGAGGGTATGAAGTGACGGCGATTATACTGGCAGGTGGGAAAAGCCGAAGAATGGGCTCGAATAAAGCATTTCTTAAGTATGGTTCTACAACATTCATCGAACGTCAGGTAATGATGCTTCGTAAAATCTTTGATGAAATCATCCTGTCTGCTAATGATGCGAATGCTTACGCCCATTTGAAATTGCCGATTGTATCCGATATAATACCGGAAAAAGGCCCACTGAGTGGTATTTGCGCCGGACTCTGTCGCGCCAAAAGTTCTCATGCCTTCGTAATCGCCTGTGATATGCCCTTCATTAATGAGAAGCTGATTCTTTACCTCAAAAGCCAGATAAACGGTTATGATGTAGTCGTACCGCAGACGAGTCGCGGGCTAGAGCCGATGCATGCCTTTTATTCCAGGAATTGCATACAGCCGATGCATCGTTGTCTTGAGGAAGGGAGATTACGGATCGTTGATTTCTTCTCTGAAGTAAAAGTGAAGATTATTGGCGAAAAGGAATTTGCAGGATTAGATGCATCTCTGCAATCCCTTATCAACCTGAATACTCCCGATGAATACAAAAAATATTGTAATAACGAGTAATTTTGTCAATGGCATATGGAAACGATGAATTTATTACCTGATTTGCTTATACAAAACTGTGGACAATTGCTAACGGTTGCAGGCGCATCCCGAAGACCTAAAATATTGAAAGGTATGGATGACCTTGGTATTGTTTTGGATGGCGCCGTTGCTATAAAAGATGGGAATATTATCGGCGTTGGAACTACCAAACAACTGGGAAAAAAGTATAATAAAAAAGGGATACAAGTTATTAATGCGTCGGGGAAGGTTGTTTTGCCCGGGTTTGTGGATTGCCATACCCATGCTGTTTTTGGCGGCGACCGTGCCGGAGAGTTCGTCCGACGCTTGCAGGGAGCGAATTATTTAGAAATTTTAAAAAAGGGTGGTGGAATATTAAGTACCGTTGAAAACACCCGTAAATTAACATTAGAAAAACTTATAAATGTTTCAAAAAAATATCTCGACACTATGCTCTTACACGGTACCACTACAGTGGAGGTCAAGAGTGGATATGGACTCGATAAAAATAATGAACTAAAAATCCTTAAGGCTTTACAATATCTTCAAAAAACACATCCCATAGATATTGTGCCTACCTTTTTAGGCGCCCATACGATACCTTCTGAATACCAATCATATCCCGATGCTTATGTTGATTTCGTATGCAATATATTGCCGGCAGCAAAAGCTTATGCAACCTTTTGTGACGTCTTTTGCGACGAGGGGGGCTTTGATGCAGAACAAACTGAAAGGATACTCAGTACCGCGAAAAAGCTGGGTTTCGGGCTGAAGATTCATATCAACGAATTTAAAGATATCGGGGGAGTGCCACTGGCCATTAGGTTGTGTGTAACGTCAGCTGACCATCTTGACAATATCAAACATCGTGATATATTAAAATTAAAGAAGTGTGGAATTATTTGTGTGCTGTTGCCAGGAGTGCCCTTTTTTCTCATGAAGGATAATTATGCACCGGGAAGAAAAATGGTAGAAGAGGGGTTGCCCATTGCATTGGCAACCGATTTTAATCCCGGTACCTGTCCCTGTGGAAATATACAGATGATAATTACACTGGCATGTCTCAAGTTGGGCATGACACCTTCACAGGCTATCAATGCTGTTACCATAAATGCTGCACATGCCGTAGGAATGGCGGATCGGATTGGAAGTATCGAAGTCGGCAAGCAAGCGGATATAATAATCCTTGATATCCAGAATTATAATCAATTACCGTATTATTTCGGCACAAATCACGTAATAAACGTATTAAAAAAAGGCAGGCTGATTGTTGAGAATAAGCAACTCGTTGATCTTCGTTAGCAATGCAGTAACAATGCTCATTGGATAAAAGGAGAAACGTAATCTCCACTGATATAAATTAACATTTACAAAAAAGGAAGGGGGCGCATGAAAAT
>VGXX01000216.1 GCA_016873155.1 Planctomycetota bacterium
GTAGCCGTCATCTGTTTCGTATAAACCGTTGATGACCGTTTCAAACGGTTTGTTATCAATGTTCCAGTCTTCAGATGCATGCGGGGCAAAAAGCCTCGAGTTGTAACCTTCGTCAAAATTGCGGAATATCTTTGCCAGAATCTTTGCAAGCGGTCTATTTTCTGGCTGAATGCGTATGGTAGAAAGAAGGATGTTCGGTTCGATATCCCTGTCTTCTGTAACCCTTATGAATACCAGACGATCAAGGATTCTCTGGACTCCCTCATCGAGTTCTTCATGTTCGAGGATATTATGAATGTGAAAATGCTTTGTTAAGAGGTTGCGCCATTCCATCATATCATGAAAGAGCTTGTCTCCAACAGGGATTCTCTTAACCTTCTTTCCCCATTTTTCTGCTTCTTTATCAAGGAGTCCTTCTTTGAATGCCTCTTTTGAGAGAAGCCAGAGTTGATCGAAACGTGACAGATATTCGTTAACAGGGATTTCAAAGAATAGGCTTTCTTTCAGGTTCCTGGTTGATACATCCGCATTAAATACCTTTATTGCCTCAAAGTCAGTCAATACAGCCCATGTGCAGCCTTTGTTCCACGAATAGTTTATTGCCTGTTCTGCCCATTTACCAACATCCAGATCAACTTTTAATGCCTTTGCCTCAAGAAAGAATTTTGGGATGCCGTCAATCCTGAATGCCCAGTCAACACGTCCTTTTGAGATGCGTTCTTCCGGTGTTACCTCATCGGCATGTAGGTTATGAATGTCCCATCCGAGGAATTGAAACATGGGGAGGATGAATTCATTAACAGTCTGTGCCTCGTTATAATCCTTTAGCTTGCCAGTATCAACGAGCCGCTGGTATTTTACAACGAGGCTTGAGATGTCGTGTTTTGATTTGTTTTTATCCATAAACACAGCGAACATTTGTTATTGGAAACGGCTTGATGATATAAAAGTAAGAAATCATTGTCAACTTGTAAAACGTTTTGCTTCTATAAAATTCTTGACCTGAGAAACTATTTAACTTAAAATTTTGTTTATTATTTCAAAGCAAATATCTTTCAGAGAATTTAAGGAGATTATAGAATGGGTAAGGTAAGATGCCCTGGAAGCATACGGAATACTACTCCTACACCGATTGAGCGTAAATGCCATAATTGCGGCGCTACGGTAGAGATGTGGAGTGATGAGGAGAAGGCCGATTGCCATAAATGCGGCACTGAAATTTTTAAGGATAAAGTTCCTACCTGTATAGAATGGTGTAAATCAGCAGAAGAATGCATGGGGCATATCTTCGACGTTAAAAAGATACAAGAAGAAGCTAAAAAAAGAGCGGCGGCTGACGGCAACCCTAAGTTCTTCGATCAGGTTACCGAAATGATAAAAAAGAAGAAAGAAGGTTTATAATTCGCACGGTGCTTCATTCCGAAGCAAAACAAACAAAATCTATTGAAATATTTTTAACTACACAACCATCAATTCCAAACCTCCTACGTCTTGTTTAAACATTAAATCTTCGATACAAAACATCTTAATCATCCGACCCGGCGCCCTTGGTGATCTGATTGTTACGCTGCCCACCTTTGAAGCCATTCGTAAATATTTCAAAAATGCCCGGATTGATATTATGGGCTATTCATCCTTCCTGGAAATTGTAAAAGGGCGCTTCTACGCTGATACGATTAGCCGGTTTGATCAGACGGATATCGCTCATCTCTTCACGAAGAATTCCAACGTGCCTGCGTCATTAATAAACAAATTGAGCAACGTGGATTTGATTATTTCCTTTGTTTCGGATAGAGAACAAATCATGATTAATAACCTGAGGGCGGCAGGTGCAAAGCATGTCATTCATCATGAACCGGTTCCTTCTGAAGGAGAGGATATTCATGTAATCGACCATTTCTTAAGATGTTTGGATTTGTTGGGCGTACCTCATTCTAATAAAATTCCTAAAATATTCTTAAGAGATGAGGATGTACTTCTTGGTGAGAAATTTCTAAACGAGAGAGTTGTTGATCCAAAAAAATTGTTGGTTGCCATGCATCCAGGGAGTGGCAGTCGACAAAAATGCTGGGCTGTAGATCGTTATGTTGAATTAATATTGTGGCTCAAGAAGGAGATGGATGCACAAATTCTCCTCATCTCAGGTCAAGCGGATACCGGGATAGTTGAAGAGTTAAGAGCTAAAGTAAGAGATAATATTATTCTCGCCGACCAGCTTCCATTGCCTATTTTAGCCGCTATAATAAAACGAAGTAATCTCTTTGTAGGGAATGATTCGGGTATTACTCATTTAGCTGCTGCCGTAGGTACTCCTGCAATATCTGTATTCGGGCCTACTGATCCAGGGATATGGGGACCCCGTGGAGAGCAGGTAAGAATCCATTATAAGAAATCTCCATGCAGTCCATGTTCCTTTGATACGCGAAGGAATTGTTTTTCGCAAATTTGTTTAGAAGGTGTGACTGTTAAAGATGTTATTGGCGAAATAAGATATATGAACCAATATAGTCTTTGACACTATCTGAAAGTTTGTCCTTTTTCATTGACTGAGTTGTTATAGTTTTATATACTCTCACCTCGTTATTTAAAATTCTATAAGAATAATATTGAGATGTGCTTTCTCATTAATACGAAATAAGGAAAAAACAAATATCCATGTCAAAAAAATCTAAACAATGCCAGTTGCAGCATAAGTACCTGTGTAAACCACGGATTTCTCCACAGATCATAAAAAAGGGTATGAAGGTTACAGACCTTGTGAATGAGTATAGTCGAGCGGGGGCATTTAATGCAGGACGTCTGGCAGAGGCGTGCAAGTTGTATTGCCACATGCTTGACGATAATGCAACTGTCGGTTTAACCCTTTCTGGCGCTATGACTCCCACAGGCATGGGAGGCATACTCATTTCTCTTATAGAAAACGGTTTTGTGGATTTCATCATTTCAACAGGGGCGAATCTCTACCACGATCTTCATTTCGCTTTGAATTTACCTATACACCAGGGAGATTTTAGAGTAGACGATTCAGAGCTTTATGAGGCGGGCATTGAACGCATTTATGATATCTTTATTACAGATGAGTTATTGCTTAAAACAGATAAATTCATCCAGGATGTGGCCAGAAAAATATCCACCGTTGAGCCAATTTCCACAGCCGATTTTCACTACAATTTAGGTAAGGCCGTTCTTACAGATACTCCGTCACCTCGGTTGAGTTTTGTGGCTCAGGCAGCCAAACACCATGTGCCCATATTTGTCTCTTCACCCGGTGATTCGTCGATCGGAATGAACCTGTCGTATCTCAAACTTCAGGGTGAAAGTATAATCATTGACACTGATCTTGATGTCCTTCAATCCACTGCCATTGTTTTCAACAGTAAAAAGAATGGCGTAATCAGCATTGGCGGCGGTTCTCCTAAAAATTTCTACATGCAGACGCAGCCTACACTAGCGCAGATATTGGATATTAATAAAGGTGGGCATGATTATTTCATTCAAATCACCACTGATGCGCCTCAATGGGGTGGACTCTCAGGGGCAACCCCAACCGAGGCTATATCTTGGGGCAAGATACGGAGTGAAGAAGTAAAAAATCACGTGGTAATATATAGCGATGCTACGATAGCTGTGCCTATACTTGCAGGTTATGTCATATCAGAAAGAAAGCCTCGCAAGAAGAAGTATCTCTATAAGCAACTACCTGCTTACATTTCAGAGTTGAAGAAAAATGTGAAATGAGTTCGCATAAACGAGCCATCGAAATACAGAAAACATAACGAGAACACATCCCCTTTCTCTCTTCTTTTCCATTCTCATGGTGAATCTCAATCAAAAATTCACCACACAAGAACCGGAACCGGATTTCCACAATAAATTTTCGTTCAAAATACTGTTTAAAGTGACAACGTTTTTTTTCACAAAAAAAAATACATTAGCAGCCGATATTAGTTATGAACATTCTGATATTTTAGATAAGAACAAATACATATTGCAATATACCTTTTATTTTCAATAGCTTAAATATGAATATATTTTCAATCATTAACCAATAATCCACAATTTATCAACAATTTAATTCTCTGTCGAAAACAAATCAAAATAGAGATGATTGAGTTTTTGTTTTTTAATTGTGAACAATTTATGAACAAAGTGAAATTGCATTTTTCTAAGTTTTAATCTGTTATACAATTACAAACATAACGTTTCTATTAATGAAAAATGAAAATGGTAAATAATTTTTTTAGAGATTTATTTCACAACTATCAGAAGTCAGTGAATTTTTTTAATTAGGTTATTGATTGAACTGTTACGTACTACTTTCTTACATGCCAAAAAAATTCTATTAATGAGAACTTCTTTTTGTTTTGACACACAGAAATTGTTCTGTTAATATCGCCCTCCTTCAAAAATAGTTTTCATTCATTTCCAGTTCAATTTTATTCTCAAGTAATTATAGTAAGGGGAATATGGAATCTTATTCAAAAGTCTGGGACGACGTTCTTCAAAATATTCGAGAAAGAGTAGGTCCTTTGCGATTCAATTTATGGTTCAAAAACACCCGCCTTGAATCTTTCAGTGATAATTATGCGAATATCATAGTACCGAATGTTTTTACCCAAGTGTGGTTACAAGATAATTTTACAGGAGTATTGAGAGAA
>VGXX01000217.1 GCA_016873155.1 Planctomycetota bacterium
TGGGACTACGCCCGCTACCTCTTCGGACTTGTCTGGACGGGATACGTGATGATATTCGATCCTATCGTATATTCGAGTAAAGGGGATTCATTGTTAAAAGATTTAGAAGAAGGCAAACTTTCTCGGATACTGAGCTTGTTTATGGCCGGTTATATCTGTGGTTTCCTGTGGGAATTCTGGAACTTTTGGGCTGCGTCAAAATGGGTATATACAGCGCCTTTCATGAAGGATGTAAAAATCTTCGAGATGCCCGTGGCAGGATTCCTGGGGTTCGGGCCTTTTGCGTGGGAATATTTCTGCTTTTACCATTTCTGCAAGTTGATGAAGCGAAGACTACCGATTAACAAATAATATATAGTTTACTATAACTAAAAGTATAAGACCACACCATTATTGTATATAACATCACTCTTGTCCAAATTAAGATTTTAAAGATGATCCCTGATTTGGTATAAGAGAATTGGTATGTAAACTCATTAACCAAAGGAGGGCTCATGGATGAATAAATTTTGTAGCATATTTAGTCAGTTATTGCAATTGTTTCCTCGTTCAGAGTTTTATCAAGCAGTAAAAGAGACCAATGCTGAATATCATGCCAGAGGGTTTTCTTGTTGGGGTCAGTTTGTTTCGATGTTGTTTTGTCAACTGGGCAGAGCGCATTCTTTGCGTGAAATAACGGGAGGTTTGAGGAGTTGTGAGGGTAAGTTGACACATTTGGGAATTACTGCACCGAGTCGTTCTACGCTTGCATATGCCAATGGACATCGTCCGTGGCAACTTTACCAAAAGGTATTCTTGAATCTATTGGAACAATGCCGTGATAAATTTTCCGGAAAGAAAAAATTCAGATTTAAGAATAAGTTGGTCAGCCTGGATTCCTCCACAATTGATTTGTCCCTATCACTTTTTGACTGGGCAAAATTCCGGCGTACAAAGGGAGCAGTCAAATTGCACCTTATTCTTGATCATGACGGTTATCTTCCTTCCTTTGCTGTTATTACAGAAGGCGATGTTTCGGATGTAAAGGTGGCACATCAGCTACCCTTTGATACTGGTACCATTGTGGTAGATGATAGGGGCTATAATGATTACACCCTCTTTGGCAAGTGGACGGCCAGAGGCGTCTATTTTGTCACTCGAATGAAGAATAACACCCTTTACGAGGTTGTCAAAGAACAGGAAATTCCGAAGAACGGCCATATTCTCAAAGATGAGATTATTCGTCTTACTGGAACGAAAGCCGATGAAAAGTGTCCTCATCCTCTCCGGCGGATAGAGGTTTATAACCCTGAGAAAGACGAAGTCCTTGTATTTCTTACGAATAACATGAAATTCGGTGCTACGACTATTGCTGCCATATATAAGGATCGATGGCAAATCGAACTGTTTTTTAAGGCACTCAAACAAAACCTCAAAATAAAGACCTTTGTGGGAACCAGTGCCAACGCTGTGAAAATTCAAATTTGGACAGCACTCATCGCTATGTTGATACTGAAGTATCTCCAGTTGAGCTCAAAGTTAGCATGGTCTCTTTCCAATTTGGTGGCTCTCTTGCGTATGAGCCTCTTTACTCATCGAGATATTTGGGCATGGCTCGATAACCCTTTTGAAACACCACCTGTCCCTTATGAACCGAAACAATTGAGTTTCAATTTTACTTAATTCGGACAGCATCTATGATAACCTGGTTTTAAAAACAATGAAAAACTTGTCCAAAATACCTATAAATTCAAGGGGTATGCTTGGACATCTCGGCTAATTTGGACAGCAATGATATAACATATAGAATTTAGGTAAAAGTAACATACAAGAAGACCTCAGAAGAAGTTACCTGTAATCAGTGTTGTTGATAAAACGTAAGGAAAATATGGCTTAAAATTGGGAGTTTTTCAAAAAGCCAAATAGATATATGTTTTTGTTTTAACAAATAAAATATCTTGTAATTATGTTGTAGTATAGGTAAATTATATTTACTTTCAATCTGTAATTAATGAGGTTTTCTTTTTATAAATGTGACACTTTGTAGGTGAAAGAGGTATCCAGTCTCCCAAACTCTTTCTTCCTATAATAAAACGATTGTGAAATTCCACTTAAAAGTACGAAATTCATTTCTTAAAGCGAAAATTAATGGGTAATGTTATCTTATGACTCGTCCAGTCGGAAGTTCCTCTTTATCAGGCACCCTTCCAAGTTATAAGAATCCGCCTGTTAATGAAGTTGTTTGTGGGATGCGATTTCAAGTTCCTGATAAGCTCCGTATCCCCCATATCGGTTTTCTTTGGAATAAATTTCGCGCTGATTATCCGATTATCCAACATGCTCCACCGATAGCATCAGTTAAAGGTGAAATTTTGGTAGATGAGGCAACAGGGATGCCCTTACCGAGAGTATGGTTTATAAACAAATCGGATGATCAGTTGGTACAATTTCAGTTCGATCGGTTTTATTTCAACTGGCGACGCAGACAAAGCAATTACCCTCGATATGACCATGTCATCAGGAATTTCGAGAGATCGCTGAATATAATCATAAATTTTTTCGGCGAATTTGAGTTAGGCGAGCTTAAACCAATCGAATATGAACTTAGTTATATCAACCATATTCCAAAGGGGCAAGGATGGAATACGATTGATGACCTTCCAGGAATATTTCCGGATTTTGTTTGGAAGCAAACAAAGGCGCGTTTTTTACCAAATCCAGAAAAAGTTGCCTGGCAGACAGAGTTTCCCTTGCAGGAAAAGAAAGGGCATCTGATCGTTAATTTAAAACAAGCTACACGAACTGAAGATAAAGTCCCTTTGCTTGTTCTCGAATTGAAGACACGGGCAATTGGTGAATCAACGAGTAAAGAAGCTATTCGTGAATGGTTTGACTTAGCACATGAATGGATAGTCAGAGGTTTTACTGATCTAACAACTACTGAAATTCAAAAAATTTGGGAGCGAGAAGATAATGTCTGATCTGAATTTATATGAGGAGACAGCACGAGAAGCCGCCATAGCATATGGGAACAAATCTCTTATAGACTATTCCTCAATTGGTGAGTCAGATGATGAAGTGTGGAATCGAAGAAATCTCTTACCCCAAAAACCTCGAAAAGTGCCTAAGGGCATATATTTCTTGACAGCCGGAAGCCAGGAGGATATCAAGACTCTTATAAGCCCTTGGCCTGAGAAAGAAGATCCCTTTACGCAATCGGATTTACTTGATAGCGAAGAAGACATGGCACAAGAAATAATATACCGAATTAAAACAACGCTGTCTGTCCCGTATAGGGAAAGATTGGCAAATAGACTTCTTACTTTAGTTAATGACGCAAAGGAAGAGGATCCTTCCAGTCCCGGGATAACTGTTGGTTCTCTTCGCAGTTTTTATAATTTTTTTCAGTCACATCCCAACCTAAAATATCCCGCTATTTCTTTAATGCCTGAAGATAATATCTACGCTTCTTGGAGAAGTGAACAGAATCGATTATTCAGCGTGCATTTCTTGCCGAATGGGGATACACGCTTTGTTATATTTAAACCGAATGAAAGACATCCAGACAAACAAATGCGGATCTCAGGGATAGCAACAACTGATATTCTTATGGAAACTGTGACACCCTATGGGGTATGGGATTGGATCTCAGAATGAAAGGTGATAAGATACCCAACCAACACCACATTACCCGATACTGCCAACCTAAATATATATTGGATGGACAAATTCAGCCAGGCGCTTTCAAGTTGAGAGCAGGTGAAGAAAGTTTGTCTGTAAATTGGCTGGAATTTCTTAACTGCTCAAGCAGAGAGAGTGAAATTGCTGAAATTCAAAATATTTACTCAACAAAATTGAACGTAGGAGGGCGTGCAAAAATAGCTGTTCTAAATGTTGGTGAAGTTCGCCAAAAAGTACTTACAGAAAGTCCAGATGGACGGAATCTTGAAGTAATCCATGACTCCTCCACAGATGATCCATCTCACAGCGGAATATATAACTTGAAACAGGATGACGAACTGATAGCTGAGCTGATTCTTGAAACAGTCCATGAGGCTTACTCCGCTCGTACATAGAAGTAACATGGAACATTAATCAAATCTAACTATTGGGTAGCTGCACTTCATAGAGCCAACGCACCTATCTCGTTAAGAGTTAGCCAGAAGTAGAAACTGGTACAACTAAGTTAGTCATACTGTGGTACCATTGAAGCTTTAAAATCTGATTGGAAAGGAAAACATTTATGAAAATATTAAATATTACCGTACCCGATGATTTAAGCCGGGATCTAGAGTCAATACCAAATAAAAACAGTTTTATTACTGAAGCATTAAAAGAAAAATTAGAAAAAGAGAAAATGAAGAAACTGGATGATATTCTTATTGAAGGATATAAGGAAACGAAAAATGAGGATAAAAAAATGAATAAGGAGTGGGAAGCAATTACCTTAGAAGGGTGGAATTAACGTAATTTTTCTAAAAGTAGATTTGTGAAAACAAATTGTCAACAAAAGGTTTCTCACGCGACCTTACGCTCGATATCCTCAAACTTGACGGCAACCCTCTTGGAGACGCCTGGCTCCTGCATGGTAATCCCATAAAGCACGTTAGCAACGCCCATGGTGACTTTGTTGTGGGTAATGACGAGGAATTGCGTGTCGCTGGTGAATT
>VGXX01000218.1 GCA_016873155.1 Planctomycetota bacterium
AGATAATCCACAACAACAAGCACATCTAAGTCTGACTCCTCAGTTGCATCGCCTCTCGCCCTTGAGCCAAAAACCCTGACTTCGTGGACTTTTACTCTCATGGATACAAGGGCTTTAAATTTTTCTATGATTTTAATTTCTCTTTCAAGCATTTAATTTACCACCTTTTTGTTTATTTTAAATCTCTTTTAGTTTCTCGTAAAACATCTTGGTATTGCGAAACCCTCTTCTTTTATTTCTAATCTCTCAAGAGCACCGATAATGGCTGGATTATCTTACAATGCTTTTAATATTGCAAGGATTTTATTTGTTAAAATTCTGATGAATTTAATTTGATAATTACCATGTCAAATGATAGTATTCTAGCAAGTATAGAATAAAGATAATAAATAATTTTCACACCGCTAACGTGGCGCTAAAATGAGAGAGAATACAAGCATTCACTCTTTAAACGCTAGCTGCTGTTGCCGCTCAATTCCCCCATTAGGCGCTTCTGTACACCCATGACTTCAGATTCATACTCAAAAGCAAACGACGAGTACGGCTTCTTGGCTGAGAACTTGAGGCACTACGAAAACCTTTTCTTCGCGAACCTTACCGCATTCTTGACAGTTAATGCGGGATTGCTAGGTCTTGTGTTCGCGAGGCAGTCTCCGCCATCGCCCAGCATGCTTTATTGGGTGCGATGGGTAGGTATTTTCCTGGTGGTCGTATTTGGCACCGCCTGCGAGACTTATCTTCGGCGGGGTTATCGGTTGGCTTCGCGCGCAATCAAGCTTGAGGAGACAGAGCTTCACTACAAGCAGTATCAGCTAATTTCACCCCCGAATATCCCGAAGGTCGGAGGATGGTTGTGGCGTGCGCTCTTTGCTCTTGTTGCCATTTTTTGGTATGTCACGCCGCTCACTTTATCCATGCAAGGCGGAGAAACACTAAAAACAACTCTCAATTCATCAGAAAGCGTTACGTCAACCAATATGAAGTGATGAAATGCTTGGCAAACGCTCTACCGATCAGCCGCAAGCGGTGGCGTGTGCCGATGCGCCTTCGTTGTCCAGCGCCTCCTGATTGGTTGCTGACGCTTTCGGGTTGTCGGCAGCTGTTACCCTCTGTGTCGGTAGAGTTTTTAATATTATCGTAACAATACGAAGACAATCAAAAGGCTTTATATCTCATTGAAAAGCAATCAAATAGATACAGCCTTCCCCAACCTCAAGAATATGAGCTTGAATTCGGGCTTGTCTATGTTAAGGCAGCGTTTGATGGCCTCAACATACACATCTTTTTGATGACGGTATTTTTCAGCAATTGCAGGAAGTTCCGACATTTCGATGTGGTTCGTCTTATAATCGGCAATAACGATACTATCATCCTTTTTATAAAGGATATCAATGGTACCCCTCATAATCTGCCCGTTCCATTTGAGCATGATGGGTATTTCCCGTCCAAGTATTTGTGCATTTTGTAATTCTTTATAAGCCTCTGAGTCAATAAAATCAGACAGTATCTTTAATACCTCTGCTTTTGCAAATTCTACGTCCTGAATTTGCATTGTATAAGGGGGGATTTCTTTCGGTTTCACAATCACCCCTGCATCCCCTCCTTCGCAAGGAGGGGAAAAAGGGGAGGTGTGAAGATGATTTTCTAAACTCCTTCCTTCGTAAGGAGGGAATTTGAAAATACTTTCTCCTTGAAATTGAGCAGGTGATTCTACCTCACCTCTTTCAAAGGGAATAGCCCATTTTACGGCTGACTCGACAGACCTTTGAAGCTCTTGGGGAGATACATGGAAATCCCATGCTTCCAGCACACGGTGGCAGACAGAGCCGATTATCACAGCATATTGAGGGTATTCTTTTGAAGTTTCGCCAGTTCCCGCAGTTTCAGGAAAAGTATTCTGTGGCATCTTCTCTTTATCTGCTACAGCAGACGGAGAGGTGAAGAGTGATGTTTGTGCTGCTGCGTCCATTGCTTCTTTTCGTTTCTTCCATGTTTCGACAAAAGCTGTCCAGTCGATATCTAGTGTCTTCTCTGTTGGGGTTTTTAAGGGACGACGTGTCCCGTCAAACCTGAAATGTTCTACAAAGACTTCTGCATTTCCTAATGGAAATTTTCCTCTTGAAACACCCCTCTCCCTAACCCTCTCCCGCAAGGGGAGAGGGGATCTTCCTGCAATTGTTTTATCATCCTCGCTTGTTTTATTCCCCTCATCTGTTTTGTTTTCCTCGTATGTTTTATTCTCCTCACCCGATGGTATATCTCCCGCGTTTCCCCTCCCTTGCCTGTCCAGAGCGAAGTCGAAGGAATGGGAGGGGTTTGGGGAGGGTGATAATCTTTCGTCTTCCTTTGATTGACTGTGGCTCATAAATGTTTCGTCGCCAAGCTCAATGCCTGCGGCATTTCTTACTGATTGTGTAATCAGTCCCATATAGGATTTATCGTCATCCTTCAATGCGCCGGTAAGAATTAATCGTTCCTTTACCCTGGTCATGGCCACGTACAGGACGCGCTTCTCCTCCTCCCACGAGCGGTCGTTCAACTTCTTTTCAATTACGATACTTTGAAGATTCCTTATCTGATGATCCCCACTGCCAATTACAATACCCGTTGTAGCGGCAGTCCAATCGAACACTGCCGTGTCCAGTGTTTCGGTGTCTTTTTTCACTTCACCATGCAGGTTGCCCATGATTACGACAGGGAATTCAAGTCCCTTTGACTTATGGATAGACAGGATTTTCACGACGTCCAGCGTTTCATCCGAAAGGGGACTCTCCCCCTCTTCTCTCGCTTCTTTTATACGCGTCTTGATGCGCTCAATGAATGTTTTCAGGGAAACTCCCTCGGTCTGTTCCATATCACATGCCATCTGGTAAAGTTTCCAGATGTTGGCCAGCTTCTGCTCGCCATGCCAGGCGCAGGCCGTAATCTCGGCGACGTGGGTATTGTCAATAATTTCCGTAATAAGTTGGGATACGGGGATTGTGCCAGCACGCGCATGAGCTCTTCTTAAAAAATCATAAAATAGTTCTACAATTTTTCCTAAATCTGAAAATAGGTTTTTTACCCCCTCTATTTCCCCCCCTTGCGAAGGGGGGGGTGGGGGGGTAGTTGATTGTAATTCCGGCTTCTTTTCTCCTTGAGAATGGTGGATTGGAGAAGGGGCGTTTTTATCCTTCTGCGTGAGATTGTGGTTCAGGGGGGTTTTACCTGAAATAGAGTTGCGGTAGTCCAATAGACGGTTTTCTTTTAGCTCATATATCTCCCGATCTGTTAAGCCCACAACGGGCGAACGCAGTACACCAACCAGGGCAATCGTATCATGCGGATTTTCTATGATGCGCAGGAGGTTCATGAAATCGAGAATTTCCTGTGTGGTGTAAAAATATTTTTCTCCTTCCACAATGTACGGAATACCGTATCGTTTGAGCGCCTCTACATACGGCCTTACCTGGGTAAATGCCCGTAGAAGCAAGGCAACATCCTTGTATTTCAGCTTGCAAAGTTTGTTTTCTGCCAATGTATCGTGAATGATTTCGTTATCCACGTGTTTTGTGATCCATCTTGCAATCCACTCTGACTCGGCCTCTCTGGCCTCGTCTGCCCTGAGTTCTTCTCCTTCTTTATCTAAAACGAGAACAATCTCGACTTTTTGCGAGGGGTATTTTTTTTGTCTGTTTGCATGGATAGGGACATAACGGGGTTGTAAGGCGGGTTGTTCTATCATGATCCTTCCGTCAAATAATTGGTTTACAACCTCGATGATACCGGCATGACTCCTGAAATTTTCCTGTAATTTCAGGGTTTCATCATTCCCGCACACCTGCTTTACCACCTGTTCATAAGCCTCGATGTCCGCCCTCCGGAAGGCGTATATCGATTGTTTCGGATCGCCTACGATAAAAAGTTTTCCAGGTTCAAGGGTCACCTTGCGGGCGTCTTTGCTGTAATGTCCCAATGTCTCGGAAAGGAAAAGAACGATTTCATATTGGATGGGGTCGGTGTCCTGGAACTCATCAACGAGGATAGCCCTGAACTCGTTCTTAAGCCTTTCACGAATATAACGAAACGCCTTATTTTGCAGCAAATCTCTGGTCATGGTGAGAAGTCCGTCGAAAGAGACATAGCCCTGTGATAAATATGTTTGCCGGAATGCCTTTGCAAAAGGGAGAATGAGACCTATTGTGGTTGTGACAAACGAATCATCGACGGTTTTTAATTTCTTTAACAGCGTATGGCATTTCTTTACAAGTTCTTGTGCAGCCAAAAATCCCTCATCTGTCCAGCCGGCCTTTGCCTCTGATGGTTTCTTATCAAGGTCGTACTCGAGCGTATTCAAATAACCGATGCCTTGTTCTTTTACTGACTCCAAAATCTTCGATAGCTCATGTAATTGTGTGAGGAGATTGTTCTTGGGCTTTTCACAGTAAGAGACAACCTCATTGATTTTGTTAATTAATGGATCTGCCAAGGATTGGATATTCGGTGGATGTAACAATGCCGCACCCCCTCCCCCTATCCCCCTCCCACCAGGGGAGGGGGGAGGGTTAGGGTGGGGGTGGTCTATTACAGATTTATTACCCACATCAATCGTGAGAGAATTTAAAGGGATGGTAAATCCTGATAACCGTTTGGCTAACTCCTTGAG
>VGXX01000219.1 GCA_016873155.1 Planctomycetota bacterium
AATTCAGGAGCCACAACGTCCTGTAATGCTTGCTTGACTTGTTCGTATACACTCATAACAAAAATAATATCAATTTCACAAGAATACGTCAATACAAAAAATGGTTATTGAGTTAGCTCCGCATAAGTTGTACTTTCACAATTTGTGCAAGCTGCCAGCAAACGGTCGAAAAGTTGATCTTCCCAGAAGCGTCTGTTGAATCGATAGCAAAATTCGGTTAAATATGCTTGCAGGTGTTTTCGACCAAAACGATGGTATGTCCCTAAGCAGAAGATTTTTGCGTTTGAAATGATAATATGAACCCATGGAAGTGGTTTTTCTCCAGACACGATAGGATATTGTTCATGCTGGACTCCGAGATCAGACAGAGATTTATATATGTTCAGGTCATCTGTTTGAATTTTACTGCCCGGCTCTATATTTTCTCTCACGAATTTGCTGACAGTATCCTGGTTAAGTATTTTTACTACTTCCATCTTTACAAAGCCCGCATGCTCTTTTTTTGCATCTGTAGATACTGCGACAAGAACCTTGGATTTAGTAGTTCCTCTTCCTCGTTTTTTCACCTTGTCCTTATCTCCCCAATAGGCATCGTCAAGTTCTACAATACCTTTCAGCTTATATCTTCTATCTTGTCCTGCCATAGCTCTACGAATCTTTTGCAACAGTGTCCAAGCAATCCAATAACTGATTTTGAGTTCTTTCGATATAGACAACGCCGAATGCCCTCTTTTATCACAGGCAACCATAAAAATAGTCCAAAACCAAACCATCAAGGGAGTTCTCGTTTTATGCATAACTGATCCAGCAGTTAGAGATGCTTGATATCTACAATCTTTACATTGGTACAAAAAACGGCCGCTATGAAAACCATATTTTGGGCTATTACATCTTGGACAGACAAACCCATTTGGCCATCGTAGATTAAAGAGATGCTCGATACATTCTTTCTGAGAAGGAAAACGCTGATTAAATTCTAGCAGAGACATTTGTTCCCGTTGAACCATGGTATTGTGGGCCTCTTGAATGCAATATTTGCTATAGTCGCCATAATATTATAATTGCGGAGCTAACTCAATAACCATTATACAAAATGGAGATTTTAAAAAATGACTGAATCACCAAAAAACAAGAATGTGAACAATTCCAAGAGCATTTCTTCACGGATTAATATTGCTGAGGCATTAAAATTAAGGCTAGTTAAGCATCTGTCATACCAGGAGATTGCCGATAAATACGGTGTAGCAAAGTCCGCAGTTTATCAGGCTCTGAAGCGGTTTTTAAGTATCCTTGTTGAACCCGACGAACTTGAAGCGTATAAAAATCACAAAGTGGATTTGTTATCGAGCGCAGAAATGAAATTATTAGAAAGGCTCGTTAACGATGAAGTTATAGAAAAGGCAAGCCTGAATAATGTTGCCTATGCTTTCCAGCAGATATTTAACTCTGGCAGGTTGGAGCAAGGCAAAAGCACGGAAAGAATTGATGTCTTTGCGGTGACTGCCAAACTTGAGGACTTGGAAAAAAAGCGTGAAGAACTTTTACAAAAAATACAAATTAGGGTATTGAAACACAAAGAAATGAAAAGTGATGAAAACAAACAAGAAAATAGTTGACAATCTTATCTTAAAGGTGTAGTACGTACTAAAATCAAGGCATCGGACGGGGTGCGAAATATTTGCTTGTGGAAAACACGAACAACGAAGGCAACGGCATCATGTACCGTCCTACATGGTGTCAGTTGCCTTTTTTGTTTGAAAGGACGGTGAATAATGGGCGTCAGATGGAAAAAGTATCATCCGGCATGCAAGGGCAAGCGGGAGCCGGGGGACAGATACGGCAAGGTTGCTGGCGGTATCAAATGCGAAGGGAAGCGGGGCAAGCATTGCCCGGAAGGGGTTTCGGACTGCGGGGCGTGGGCAATTGAGTTTAGAGATTCAGGCGGTAGGTGGGTATCCAGGATATTTCCAGAGATTTCCTCAAAAACGGTTGCGCTGGAATATTTACACACAATAAAAACCGATATTCGCAGGGGTATTTTTAATTTACCAACACAAAAGGAAATTCCTACGCTTTCTGAATACGGCAAAAGATACTTGGAACTTTATAAAAGCGCAAAAGAGACAACCAGAACATCAAAAGAAAGGGCTGTTAATGTCTTGGCAAGGTATTTAGGCGACTATAGACTTGATAAGGTTACGGCTTTTATAGTAGAGAAATTCAGAGTTGAGCGCAGAGAGAAAGACCTCGTAAAAGATAGTAGTATTAATGCCGATGTCGCCATACTATCCAGCATTTTAAGCATGGCAGTTAAATCAGGCATTCTTGACAAGAACGTTTGCAAAGGTATAAAACGACTCAAGGAATTACAATCCAGAGACCGTATATTGAGCGGCGATGAAATAGCCTTATTGCTTGATAAACTGCAAGGGAAAGACCGTCTTATGGTGCTCGTGGGACTCTTTACAGGAATGCGCTTAAATGAGGTGTTATCTTTAAAATGGCAAGACATAGACTTTGCTAAGGGAATAACAACCTTCATTCAGAGTAAGACAGGGAAAATTGTTACGATCCCACTATCGAGCTATCTTGCAAATGAGTTAATAAATTACAGAGCGGGTTGCCAGCTTGAAACAGATTCCGTATTTGAGACCAGAAAACTAACTAAGGTATTATTGTCATCTTATAGCGGACACTTTTCTTTACTGTTTAAATCTTTGGGTATCTCTAATTTTACCTTTCACAATTTGCGGCATAGCTTTGCCAGTTTACACGGCGAACTTGGGACAGGTACTATCACAACAAAAGAAATGCTGGGTCACAGTAACCTTGATATGACATTGAGATATTCACATATCGGACTGGATAGCAAACGGCAAGCAATCGACACACTGACAAATTATATCACAAACACAAAGGCTAAAATCCTGGTGAGAAATGCTTAAAGGTACGACTATGGTACGACTCAGCTGGAAGCATGCTTTTGCAAGTTTTGAATTAAACGAGACTTATGAAAATTACTGATATTCAAGTGGTAAATCTTACGCTAGAATTTTTAGTAGCATATCTAATTTACCTTCTTTTTGTGGAATAAACTTTTCCAAATTAGGAATTACTATTTGCTTCTCAATTTGCTCTTTTAATTTTAAGCTGATCTTTGGCAATCCGCAAACGACCGCACCTACAATAACGCCTTCCCTTGTGGTAATCATAATGTATTCCCTGGGATTATCCCCTTTAAAGTAAGTCCTTTGCCCCATTTCTACCATGGCATTACCCCAGCCTATGAGGTTAAACGATAGTTGCCCTACTTTCTTCAGGTAATTGGTTGTTGCTTTATATTCCATTGGTTCATCTCCAGCCATATTGTTGCCGGCAATGCGTCCCTGTGTGCTGGCATTGAACCAATTCGTCTGAACGATCTGTTTTTTGGAAACAGGGTCGGTAATTTGAGCAGAATTCCCGGCAGAAAAAATATCTTTTTCGCTACTTTGAAGGCGTCCATCCACCAAAACCCCTTTATCGATTTTAAGACCGCTTTCCCGAAGCCAATTGACGGCAGGTACTGCGCCAATGGAAAGAAAGCAAAAAGAAGATTCCATCTGCTTCCCATCCGTGGTTATGATTTTTGCCAATTTACCATCCACACCTTCAAATGCTTGAACTTCCGTGCCTGTAAACACATTTACACCCAAACAGGCGAACTCCTCCTGAATCAATTTACAGCCGTATTCGTCAAAAAAAGGATCACCCAAAACATGTCTCCTGACCAGAAACTTTACCTCTAAACCCGCTTTTTTTAACTCCTCCGCCATGTCCATCCCCAAAAGACCTCCGCCGACCACGACCACTTCTTTCGCCTCTTTGGTAATGATTCTCATCTGATCAGCATGGTATAAATAGTGCATGGTAAATACACCCTTAAGGTCTCTCCCTGGGTATGAAGGCATGATGGGATCAATGCCTGTGGCAATGAGGAGTTTATCGTATCCATATTGTTTGCCTTCGGAAGTTTCGACGATTTTTCTCTCTTTATCTAACTTAACCGCTCTAACGCCCAATTGGAGTTTAATCCTCTCCTGGTCGTAGAAATTCATTGTTTTGACCATAAGCGCCTCGATTTCCAGCTTTCCCACGGCATATTCTGGTATCCTGGGCCTGTAGAACATGGGCACCCTTTCTGCTGAAATTACGGTAATTTCAGCCCGTGTATCCACTTTGCGTATATTTTCTGCCGCAGTAATACCGGCCGGACCGCTGCCAACAATTACATAATTCTTTGCCATAGACAAACCTCCTTCTCAAAAACAGATTTATGCCGCTTGATATCATATGTCATATGCCCCAATTAATAAACAGAAAATGTATTTTTTTACATTGTTAAACCAAGACAAATCAGGTCCCTCTGAAAAACAATTTATTAAGGCTTGTACTACGCTTAATTCAGTGTTAAAATTCGTACCGTGAAAAAACATACGGAGCCAAAAAAATATCTCATTTCATTTGATAGTCATACCTCTTCCCATATCTTTACCGACGTGCTGGTCATCGGGAGCGGCGTG
>VGXX01000220.1 GCA_016873155.1 Planctomycetota bacterium
GATTTCCACCCAGATAAAACCAACAAAAACGCTGCAATGCGAATCCCAATCCACGCACCTGAAATATTCTCTGCCATCTCTAAAAGACGCTGTCTCGTTATTTCTGCATTCGTTATTTTTAATACTTTCATTTGCTTCCTCCCGATTTATTATGCAAAATAATCGGGATTTAGTATATACTTCTATCATCTCTTATGTCAACTTATTTATTGCGTTTACTATATGTCATTGCGAAGGAGGAACGAACCTTTGAAATTCCTGTACATCAAAATAGATTGCTTCGCGGAGTTTACACTGAGCAAAGCGAACGTGCTCGCAACGACACTTGAAAATCGAACTTTTTGGACAGCCCCGTACTGACGGGGAAAAACGTCACCCGTCACCCGCCACACGCCATGCTTTGGCTGCGGTTACGCCGCGCCAGGGGTTATTTTTGAGACATGTGAAAAAACACTTGACATTGTTTTCTCAAAAACAGTACATTGTCATCAGTTTTAAGACCCTTCAGAAAGGAGAAATAGCCTTGAATACTATCCGTCAGCCCTGCATTTCTTCTAAAAAAAAGGAAAAATCAGAGAATCTTTTTGCCCGTCCCTGTAGTAGTTTCTCTTTTGTCTGGTTAATCGTGAGCCTGGTTTTCGTCCTTTGTCCTTCTGTCTTGCTTGCCCAGCTCGCTAACTCCCCCTGGCCTATGTTCATGCATGACATCCAGCACACGGGACAGAGTCCGCTGAATGGACCGCAAGAAAACACACTCTATTTGCAATACAAAACAGGAAGTGAAATCATGGCATCTCCGGTTCTGGGAACTGACTCTACGATTTACGTTGGTGATATTAGTGGAAAATTCTACGCCATAAGTCCTGAAGGTGCGACAAAATGGACATACTCTACGGGCGGCGAAATATACGCCACTGCCGCTATAGATGCCGGGGGTGCCATCTACATTGGTTCGGAAGACGGGTACCTCTATGCCTTTCGAAATAATGGCTCACTGAAGTGGAAATATAAAACTCTGGGTGGTATCAGTTCATCCGCCGTAATAAAACCGCAGGACGGCTCCATCTATTTTGGTTCTGAGGATAAAAATATATATGCCCTTAATACCTCCGGTAAGCTGGTATGGAAATCTGAACTGGACGAGGAAATTTGTGCATCTCCTGTATTGGATACAAGCAATGACGTTCTTTACATCGGTACGTTAGGGGGCACCATTTATGCTATCAACGCCGCCGACGGAACTGAAAAATGGACTTATGGAATAGATGATATTATTGTTGGATCGCCTGCGATTGACGAAAAAAATGGGACTATCATCATTGGGTTTGGAAATGGTGAAATTCGTGCCTTGAAAAAAACTGACGGATCGCTTAAATGGAAATATACAGTCAAAGATGCGATTTCATCCACCCCTGCAATCGATACGGCAACAAACGCAAATGCAGTTTATGCAGGTTCTGAAGACGGCAGCCTCTATTCATTAAACAGGACTACAGGGTTATTGAATTGGAAATATGCAACGGGCGATGCCATTACCTCCTCTCCTGCTATAGATAAAAATGGAAACATTTACTTTGGCTCTTCGGATAAAAAAATCTATTCTGTCAATAAAAACGGCGCTCTACAATGGACATATAAAACGCAGGACGAAGTCAATTCTTCGCCGGCCATCGGTAGTAATGGACTTCTCTATATCGGTTCTTCCGATGGATACCTTTACGCCATCGGCGCAAAATCTACCGCCCCATTAACCGCAGACTTCACGGCTACCCCAACAAATGGCGAAACACCATTAACTGTTCAATTTACAGACCAGTCTGTGGGCAATATTTCTTCATGGCTGTGGGACTTCGGAGACGGCTCCACCAGCTCTGCACAGAATCCCACACATACCTATACCAGCAGTGGAAATTTTACCGTTAGCCTTACGGTAACCGGGTTAGGCGGGTCTGATACCGAAATAAAGGAAAATTACATTTCAGTCACACGTAAGGCATCCACGATAGAATTAAATATACCCCTTCCAAAGATAACCTTTGGTGAATCCATAACGGTAACCGGGCTGATTTCCCCTGCACATCAGGCGCTGGTAACCCTGACATTCACAAATGACGAAGGCGAAACAGAAACAGAGACAGCCACTTCAGATTCTAACGGTATTTTTACCCTAACGGATTATTTCCCCCCAGAGGGAGGCTCCTGGAGTGTCGTGGCAAGTTGGGAGGGTGATAGCGATCACAGCGGTGTAGAGAGTGATCCGCTGACGTTTGAGGTAAGTCGGGCAGCAGTTGGATTCACCATAGAACCTATTTCCGTAGAAGCTGGCAAAACAGTAAATATCACAGGGATTGTGACGTTAACACCCGATAATGAAACAACCCGGAACAAATTTTTAGAAAAAACGCTAAAGCTGATCAGTATCAATCCGGACGAAGAATATGAAGATGTAATTGAAACACAACCTTTTTTGTTGAATGATCAAATTCAATATAAATTCGAGGCCGTTAAATCGCCTGATACAGGCGCCTGGAAGTTTTCGGTTGGTTTCGAAGAAGATAATAGTTTTCCAGCCTCTAGTAGTGGAACTATCGAAATCGAATTCAAGGATGTTCCAGAGGAGACGGTAGCAGGATATGCCATCCTTGTAGAAGGCCGTGTCAAAGGAAAAACAGCTTTAGATTCTCACAATTTAACGACAAATGATATTTACAAAAAACTCCTTACAAGGGGATTTACGGAGGAAAATATCTATTACTTCAATTTTGATGATTCTCAAGACGGGGTAGATGAAACACCTTCCAAAGACAGCATTTTGGACACAATAGAGACATGGGGCAGTGAAAAAATGAATGAATCCCCTGTCCCATTATATATAATATTTGTAGGATTTGGTGATAAGGAAAAATTCTTTCTGTATCCCGACACCTTAGAAGCCAGTGATCTGGCAGATGCACTCAACAGCCTAGAGTCTCAGTTAAATTCGAGTGCGGCAGAAAAATCTATTGTGATTATTTTTGGCGCTAACCGTTCGGGAAGTTTTATCAAAGCCCTGTCGAAATCAGGCTCTAAACGAGTCATTATTACCAGCGCTGACACGGAAGAAGTTGCTTATAAAGGCCCTTTACCGCCCGATGAAACCATCCGCCATGCAGACTATTTCGTATGGGAATTCTTCAAGTATGCTGCCATGGGACTGAGTTTAAGAAAGTGTTATGAGAAGGCGGTGGAAAAAGTTGCTGAATTTACAGAAAACGAGGACGGAAATGGTCTGGAAGGCGCCAATGCCGGCAATGGACAATATTTTGACGACTCGGCGCAGCATCCGCTGCTCGATGACAACGGGGACGGCGTTGGCACTTACGGAGCGCTTTCTTCACGCGGCAGTAAAGACGGCATAATTTCATCACTCCTTGTCCTGGGTATCGGAAAGGCAACCACTCCACTTGAATTGACAGAGGTAACTGGTGTAACTACCCTGGAAGCAGAAGACTCGGATCCCACCCTGTTTGCAAAGGTAAATGATACCGCCAGGGTTGATGAGGCATGGACGGAAATCGTATCACCCAATTTCAGTCTGAAAAACGATAAGGAAGCTACTGCACAGCAGGTCATCAACCTCCCCAGATTTAGCTATGATGAGTTTGATTCTGCAGAGAAAAAGTATATCTGGAACGATTTTAAAGGAAACAAGGATTTTAACGATTTCAACAAAACAGGAGAGTATGAAATATTTTATTTTGCGCGGGATAATTTTGGGGGAATTACCCCCTTCATGGAATCTGACGTATTCAAAAATGCAGCGGACAACCAGCCGCCCGAATCCTTTTACACCATTTCCCCGGCGAATGGGACGGAGACCGCCGTCGCCCTGACCTTTGACTGGGAAGACAGCGCCGACCCTGACAGCAAAACTGCATTACCCGACAACGGTACAAACGCAAAGACGGCATCAAAAAATGAGGGTGTAACCTATACCCTTATGATCTCACAAAGCAGTAGTTTTGACACTATACAGTATCAACAGAAGGGATTGACTGATAGTATTACCGTCGTGGACAAAACGGCGGAACTCATGGATGGAATAACTTACTATTGGAAGGTGTTGGCCAGCGATGCCAAAGGCGGGACAACCCTTACCGGAACTTCCAGCAGTTTTAAACCCAAGCTGGCGAATGGGTATCCGGGTTTTATTAAGGGATTCATTTTCGACAATGAAACGAATACAAAAATCAGCGGCGCTACGATTACGGTACAGGGGGTCAAGGGTTCGTACACAACGACGACGAGCGGCGCTTATTTCCTTCAGTTATCCTCCGGAACCTACAACCTTTCAGTAGATGCATCCGGATACAAAACAGGAAGCCAGACGGTGAGTGTAAATTCACTCAATACGACAACACAAAACATAGGATTGACCGTTGCCCCAAAAACAGCGAGTATTTCCGGTACGGTAAAAGATAAAAAGAAAAGTAGTCCGATGGAAGGCGTAACCATAACCCTTAAGAAGAAAAAGGTTACAAAAACGGCAACGACAGA
>VGXX01000221.1 GCA_016873155.1 Planctomycetota bacterium
ACAGGAAGCGGCAGTGGAAGTGGTTCAGGGAGTGGAAGCGGTTCGGGAAGCGGGAGTGGGAGCGGTGGTGGCAGTGGGAGTGGTTCAGGAAGTGGAAGTAAATAACATAACTAGCACAGCTACACCCCAACAAATGTAGTGCAGATAAGTGGCGTGTGGCAGGCGGCGGGTGAATTTTTCCCCGTCACTCGTCACTCGCCCCTTGTCACGCGTCACCATTTTTAAAAGAGTTTTTTATGTCAATGTTAAGCAGTAATTTTAAGATAAGCGGGAATTCAGAGGTGTTCAGGCAGACGGATTTTCGTTTTCCGTAAAATGCCCGTTAGTTGAAAATTTTTTTATATTTAATTGAGAATGAGTCTTAGTAATTGAAAGGAGCTTTATGAAGCAATCATTGAACAAGCTGTTTGTGTCGTTGGGAGTCGTCTCTTGTCTGTTTGTTGGCGCGTATACGTTAGGGACGAATATTTCTACTGTTCAGGCGGCATCGATTATAGGCGTTGTTACGGACGAAAACGGCGATGCCATAGAGGATGCCGTTATAAAAGTTAAAAATAAAGGGAAAAAAAAGACTGTATCGCCAGACTCGGATGGTTTTTATGAAGTTACGAAGCTGAAGAGGGGAAAACACAAGCTCACGGTTGAGTCTGTGGGGTACGAGACGGTGTCGGAAATCGTGACCATCAGTAAAAATAGTGAAGAAGTAGAAAAGGATATTACCTTAAATTTTTCTTCATATACGAAAACGAATGATACCAGCACATTAGACACAGCAGTCTCCGCTTTTAGTGAAATAGGCACCTTAAGAAAAAAAGACCCTATTGATGGGGACGCGATATCTTCCGCGTACGAAGGTGAGTTGCAGGATTTGACAAAAGAGATGGATACAGAATATGGCCTGACCCTGGATAGTGACATTTTAAGCGCCATCGAAGATATTAAGAATAGCAACGAGCCGAAATTGGCTGCCCAGGTGATTGATAAGACGCTTCAGCGGGTCTTTTATCTGGCAGTTATGGAAAACATTACTCACGCACGTGACGATTTCGAAGAGGACGATACCTCAGAGTTGAGCCAGTACTGGGACAATGCTTACGCAGCCTATCAGGCGCTTGTTGGCACTGCCGACAGGGAAAATAAGGTGCTCTCTTCAGACAGAACAAACATAGACACAGGGGGCAACCCGAATCTGGAGGATCAGATAACCGTTGCATTCATTCGCGGACAAAAGTCCTTGGAGAAAAAAGATACAGAAGAGGACGAGATTACCCTTGGCATACAGCGGCAGGTAATTAGACTTTCCCTCGTCAGGGCATTCTATATCGCCGTTCTCAGGGAAGTAGAGGCTATTCTGGATAACAGGGACAGCAATACGGAAAAGGCGCTTGAAGTGCAAAAAGAGGGTGAGGTTTACTACCGGATTATCGAAGAATTTGTCTCTCGCGACAACCCGACAGGGAATGAAACCATTAAATCCCAATTAACCGGTGAATTATCCGATGTGACTGCCGATACGATTGTAAGTGAACTGAGCAAAGGGTTCATCGGGCGTGTCGAAGGCGAACTGGAGGAAAATGAAGAAGCTTTAAGTGAGAATGACCGGGGAGATGCCATGATACTTGCTGAAGAGGCGTTGCTGTATTCAGGGGTGTTTTTGGAAGATCTGGAGTTGCGATTGGGGGCAGAAAATTTGGGCGAGATAGAAGATGCCTTAAATGATTTAAGGGATGCCAGTAATAAGTTGAAAACATCAGATGCAGATGCTGCCCGGCAGACAATAACAACCATCATCGATAACTATGAAAACGAATTACTCTAACGCAGCATTGTAAAACAAATGACAACACCACCCCTGTTTCCCCTCCTTCGCAAGGAGGGGATGAAGGGGAGGTAATAATAAAAGGTTTCCTTGTTCTTCCTCTGCAAGGAATGGAAAGGGGACGAAGTTTTTTGAAAGAGACAACGACGGATTCTTGGATTAAGACAAGATAGAAGCATTTTCTGAATTTCAACACCCCCCGGCCCTCTTTTTGTGGGGAGAACAGAAGTCCCCTCTATTAAGAGGGGATTTAGGGGTGTATTTGATACGAAAATACTCATTATTGCTATTCGGGATGTTAAACCAGATTTTTAATGTTCTTTGATTAAGGACTCAGTAATAACAAGGAAAGGAGTAATATGATGAGAAACAAAAAAAGATATTTTCAGACTGTTCTGGGGGTTGTTGTGACAGTCTTCTGTACAACTATTCCCCTTTGGGCAAGTAGTGCAAATAACCAAATCGGGACAGGAAAGAAAGATGCTGAGATTAAATTTGCTTCAAAAAAAAAGGTCAGCTTTACCAATGATATTCTGCCTCTTTTTGTGAAAAGCAGGAAGGTTGGTAAAAATGAATCAATCCCTTGCATTAAGTGTCACTTTTCAAGCCTTACCATAGAGAGCAGCGGTATTCCTGAGAACGCCATTACTGAATTTAATGTGGGTTCATATAAAGATATTATGGCAGGCGCAGATGCAGGGACAGAACCTATCGTTGATACTGATGACCCTGAGAAAAGTCTTCTTTTGCAGAGGTTGATAGGAGAAGGTGATGACCTTGAAGATACTGATGGCCGTATGCCTTATGGGGGGCCTTTTTTTACCAAAAAAGAAATTGCAAAAATCCGTAAGTGGATCGAAGAAGGGGCGGAAGACGATACACCGTCTCCTGACTTCAATCGGGACGTCCTTCCATTATTAACTGAATCTGTAAATGGCAGCATATCTTGTAAACTCTGTCATTATAATAACAACGATGCAACGTCAAAGGAACGTTCTCCATCTCAGGCATGTATGGATCTCTCTAGCTGGGAGGGTGTGATTTCTGGCGCTGATGGAACTGAGCATGAAGCCCTTATCGATCTGGAAAATCCGTCAGAAAGCCTGATCATAAAACGCCTGCGTGGCCAGAGTACAGAAGAAGATGCCGAAAAAGACCACCGTATGCCACTCGGAGGCCCTTATTTTACCGAATATGAGATTCAAAAAATCGAGCGCTGGATAGCCAATGGCGCAAAGGGTCCTAACGGCGAAGACCCGAGTGAGGCAGAAACGAGCGATGTCTATACAGGCGCAGGTGAGTGTTCTGGGGGAAGCGGCAGTGGCTCTGGCAGCGGAAGTGGAAGCGGAAGTGAGTAATGAAAATAATTATTTGTATAAGGAGAATAAAAAATGGCGCCGTTAAGTATTCTGCCGGGAAGAATAAGATTTGAAAGTAAATATCTTATCGGAAAGCTGCATATATGCCGATATATGCAGGAACACATTGTAAGTTGTTCAAACGGAATAATAGAAGTGGCTGTTAATCACAGAACAGGGAGAATTCTCGTCAAATTTGATGAAAACCGGATTGACAGACAGGCATTGACGCAACATATCAATCATATTGTTAAAGAAGGTGAGGAGAAGGTGGCCGGTGGTTGGTTGGTATCGGCAGAGAAAAAGAATTCGAAGATATTTTTCACAAACACCACAAAACATGCCTTGATGGATGTGGTCGCCCAGATGATTTTGCCAAAACCCTTGAATGTGCTGGTTCCAGTAGCGTTAAACGCTGTAATGACGGGAAGAAATTGATTACCCGCGTTACCGGTTAATTTAGAAACGAAAGGAGGTCTTTATGGAAGAGAAGGTTGAGGAAAGAGTGGGAAATAAAAACGCAGAAAATGAAGGAGGGAGATATATGGGTGGCCATTTTATTGGCAAACAAAGCCTTTGGCTTATGGCAGGTGGTGCATTAGGAGCCCTTGCTGTCATTGGGTTTGGTAAACTGTCAAAGAAGGTGAGACCGGCAGCGGTCGGCGTTGCAAAGGAAGGTTTTACATTTAAGGAATGGTTGATTGCAAATTATGAAAAAGTGAAAGAGGATATAGACGATATTGTAGCAGAGGCAAAACATGCGCATCTGAAGGATGTTGAGAAAACGGCTGAAACGGTGAAAAAGGAAGAAGAGTTGCTTAGGAGGGTGGAAGAAAAGGTAGAACAGATTTTGAGGCAGAGGTCCAAAAAGGAGGAGGGATAACGATGAGTATTATCAATAAGACAAGAACGTATCTCGGTTCGCTTTTAAGTATTGCCGGCGGTGCCGGCGCTGTAATTGTTGGGGCATATATATTTTCGAGAATCAAGGAAAGGCAGGAAACAGAGACCCGACTTGAAAGGATGGAACAGATGCTTGAGAAACTCTCTGAGGAGCAAGAAAAGAAGTAATGAATTATAGAATTGTTCATAATCTCCCTAAAAGGATAAGGATATGTCTCAACTTACCCAAAAGGCATACTCAGGATAATTCCCGGATAGAGAGCTTATTTTCGGTAATTCAGGGGGTTCAGAAGGTATCCTTCAATTACCGAACCGGGAGCCTCCTTGTTAGATACAACGGCAATTATAATGTAAGAGATGCCTTGTTGAAGATAATAA
>VGXX01000222.1 GCA_016873155.1 Planctomycetota bacterium
CTTAATAATTCTAATATTGATTTTATTCCATCTAATAAATCTGTAGGGAATCCATCAATAATTTTTGCAAGAAGTGATTTTTGAGATACTACCATATC
This sequence comes from Planctomycetota bacterium, assembly GCA_016873155.1. Taxonomy (GTDB): domain Bacteria; phylum Planctomycetota; class Brocadiia; order Brocadiales; family Brocadiaceae; genus Wunengus. Next base: position 99 of record VGXX01000222.1, read on the forward strand.
ATTCAACCTTTTAACTATTAACTGAAATTCATTATAGTTTTTCTCACGTACGATAGCATCCAAAGATTCGATACACAAGTTATGCAATTTCTCATCTATGGTAGTTAAATCTTTTAAATAATTAGGATTAGAAATTGTAAGTAAATAAGGGTTAAGAGAAGACATTTTCACAAGAACAGGTTGTAACGTTTCGATATTGCTTACAAATGAAACCATTAATGAATTAAGCACGTCACGCCACCATTCATATCTGGTCGACCATGATTCAAATGGGGCACCGAAAGATGTCCCCATTAATGTAGTCCATAAGTTTAAACCACACTTATGTGGATCATCCTTGTATATGTTTTCTAACGAAACAATAGACTCTTTGTAACACTTTAGTTCTTTGAAAAATTAACTAGCGATTTTATAAGCTAACCCAGAAGGCGTTTTAACCGTAAGAGCGTTTTTTGCGCTTGTCAGAAGGTTTTCCACGGGATTAGTCCCTTGTAATTCCGCAGAGCGAAGCAAAGTCATGAGGATAGCCTGGGTTTTTGCGCCGTGTTCAGAACGATTCTGTTGTGAGACCTTTCGGGTCAATACTGGCTTTCGCATCTGTTGCTCAGCGTGGTTATTATAGGGACTCACGCCCTCATGTTCCAGGAACGTGAAGAGTTCCTGTTTATGGCGATTCAGGCGCTTGGTCAATCTTTGTGCGTCTTTATCCTGACAGGGTGTTGCCAAAAACTGTTCAAGCCTGCGATACAACCTTTTTTTGAGTCTAAGAAAGCATGCTTGGCTAACCTGGTTCTTTTTCTCGGATAGCCGGATGGCATCCTTGAGCAACCGGGAAAGTTTTTTCCTGAAAACTTTCCATGAGACAGAACGGTTGTAGGTGTCTACTTTCACGAGTTCCGTGAAGAGATGATAGAAACACCGCTGCTTTGCCAGCGCGCTTATCTTGTTATAAGCGCCCCAGAAGTCACAGATCAAGATACCCTTGAACAACATGCCTAAGAACTTTTTTATGACAGGCGACCCCCGATTCCGTGTTATGAGGTAGTAGCAGAGGGTTTTGGTTGTAAAACACCATAACCAATGGGTTTTCCCATTCAACCTCCACCCGGTTTCATCTGCGTGCAAGACGGCGCTGGCAGAGACTTCTCGTCCAATACCGTTATACCGTGGTTCCAGGAGTGTGGCAAGAGCCTTCCATGCCTGGGTTAAACCACCGGCGCTTATGTGAAGGTTGAAAAATACGGAAATCATCTTTACGATATTGTTTACACTCATACCGACTAAGTAATGAAGCCAGGCGGTAAAGACAACGAGGCGCAATCCGAGTCGGGCGTTTGGCAAGGCATCTGTGACCATGGGTTGAACTATCTTTTTGCAACAAGAACACCAGTAACCATAAACCGTATGTTCTGTCACGACAGGGTCAACCCGTGGAATATCTTCGATGTATCGCTTATACGTTCTTACTGGATTTTGCAGGGGTTGCTGACAGTCAGGACAACTTTTCAGGGTATGCGTCTGATAGGCGGTTATCTTTTCCGGCCGTTTCCGGGAAATCCCCTTATGTCCGTGCTTCCTGCCACAAGGCCGTCTCTTCCTTTTGCTTGTGGGCTTTAGATAGGGCGGTGTCATGCCGGAAGGGGTGGTCGGACTCGGGTTATCGCAGAGTCGGTCATATTTCTCTGCCTTCTCGGCCAGTATCAGGATGGCTTGAATCGCATCTTCTCTCTGCATCTCTAAAATGGCTATGGCTTCATCCCTGGTCATGAGCAAGAAACCTCCGGAAGTTTCTCTCAAGAGGATACAGGTAGAGTTCCTTAGGCTGGCCATGATACTGATAGGTATTGCCCCGTTTTGCGCTGCCTTTGGTTTTTCCAACACGAATCCAATTGGCTGCCTGATAGCAGGTTCCTTGAAACCGTGCGGCATCAACAAAGGTTTCAGCCAAATAAACGGGATGTCCGTAGACGGCCTTCCAGTCATTTGACAAACGCCTGAGGGCTAGCGACAATACCTTGGATGCAAGGTGTTTAATCGTAACCCACGGTGGAATGAGAAATCGTACGTTACTTGCGATCAAATGCAGGTGGGTACGTTTGGTAGTCCCATCCCAGCCGATGAAACGATCACGGTCTTTGACCTTCCATGCGGCGCTTGCCCATCCCAGGCATGCAACTACCTGATTGCCGATACATACGATGTGCCTGATGTGTTCGCCAACAAGTTTGGGATTGCCAAGGTAGTGATAGTGATGAAGAAGATACCCCCAGAGGTAACTTTCTTGAGGGTCTTTTACTACCTGGATCGTAGGGGTTTCATACTCGGTGATGGTGCCTTCCAGTGTTCTTTTGACGAAAAGGGGTATCTGATCAAAGGACTTGGGTTTCAGATTGTTTTTCGGTCGTATTCGTGGTGGAAGCGCTACCAATCCCTGTTCTTCCAATCTCAGAAGGAGGTCTCGTGCCGCGTATTCTTTCAACTTACCATTGGGCTGCACCCAGTTCCAACTTTTGCAAAGTTCACGGGAAATGTAACTCCGTCCTCTGAGAAAATGACTATCAATGAGTGCCTTGATAAAGGCAATATCGTCTGCATGCAGTTTTCGTGAGCGATATTGGAATAGTGTAGGCTTCATAAACAGTTTCCTTTTCTCTGAAGCCTTTTATACCACAAATGGCAAACTGACGCCAGCTTTTTTTGCATCTTAACGCTCTTACGGTTAAAACGCCTTCTGGGTTTGCTTATAAAATCGCTAGTTAATTTTTCAAAGAACTAAAGTGTTACATTATTTTAAGGATAGCCTGAAATATATCATTATATATGGTCTAAATATTTCTTAACTATCAACTTATCGTTTTTACCTATAAACCCAAGGATAACTCCTTTGTTGTAAAGTGCTATACCCACCAGTTCAGCAATTTGCGGTTCATCATGCTTGCTATACCGGTTTACTACATCATCGCAAACCTTAACTGCGTCCTCGTTTTTGCCCATCTTCCAAAAGGCAAATCCTTTGTTTAAAAGCGCCTTAGCCACCTGTTCAACAATTTGCGGTTCATCACGCCCGCCATATCGGCTTACCACATCATCGTAAACCTTAATTGCACCGCCATTGTCGCCCATCTGCCAAAGGACAACTCCTTTGTTGTAAAGCGCCTTAACCACCTGCTCAACAATTTGCGGTTCATTATACTCACCATATCGGCTTACCACATCATCGTAAACCTTAATTGCATTCCCGGATTCGCCCATCTTCTCAAGAACAAGTCCTTTGTTTAAAAGAGCCCTAACCACCTGCTCAACAATTTGCGGTTTATCACGATTGCCATATCGGTTTACCACATCATCGCAAACCTTAACTGCATCATCGTTTTTGCCCTGTTTCCCAAGGACAAATACTTTATTGACAAGCGCCGAGGCCACATGTCCAACGATTTGCAGTTCATTACGCTCGCCATATCGGCTTACCACATCATCATAAACATTAATTGCGCCTCCATTGTTGCCCATCTGCCAAAGGGCAACTCCTTTGTTGACAAGTGCCTTAACCACCTGCTCAACAATTTGCGGTTCATCACGCTCGCCATATCGGCTTACCACATCATCTGAGACCTTAATTGCGCCACCATTGTCACCCATCTCCCAAAGGACAACTCCTTTGTTGACAAGTGCCCTAGCCACATTTTTAACAATTTGCGGTTCAGCGCGCTCGCCATATCGGTTTACCACATCATCACAAACCTTAACTACGTCCTCGTTTTTACCCATCGTCCCAAGGTCAAATCCTTTGTTGGTAAGCGCCATAGCTACCTGTTCAACAATTTGTACCTCAGAAACCTTATTTTTCTCAAAGAGATCAAGAATTTCATCATAAGTTTTAATTCTGTCGATGAATTGTTTGGCAATTCCCGCAAGTTCAGCACGAATATGCATTGATTGGTAAACTCCTGTAGCGATTTCTGTGTTTTTTAAATCATCTTTGTAATCCGATTCCAAAAAAACAAATTCATTCAAAGCAAGTTGATACCAGTTCTGTTTCTTTTCAGTGAGAAAACTCTTTACCATTTCTATTGCAAGAGAAATGCGAGATAGTATCTCACGTGCCGGGATAATATCTGGAAGTTCTGTTTCTGACCTTAAAGCAAAAAAAGTACCGCGCTGGTTTGGATTCAGGAAATACGTTCTTTCTTCACTTGAGTTGTCTTTAGTAGCCAAGAAACCATATTTAATTAAACGATCAAGTCCATTTTGATAGGCCGTCATAGCTGGAATTGATTCGCGTTTGAATAAAAATCGTGTTGGAAACCACTTTATGATCTCTGAGAGATTAAATTTCCCGCAT
>VGXX01000223.1 GCA_016873155.1 Planctomycetota bacterium
TCGGGGTGGGTCCCTTTCCCCATTTTCACGAGGACAAGGGTCATGAAATCTCAGTGAATATCTCACTAATTAGGTCGCCTTCTTCAACAACGTATTTCCCGCGACACACTCGAAAAAACCCGATCCTCCCCCTTTATCCTCCTCTGGAGGGGAACAGGGGGAGGATATTTTCGCGTCTTTTCGTGGGCAACTATTTCTTTTTACCTTTTATAACATCTTCTGCCCAGCTTAATGCTGCAACGACGGTTGGAAAGCCTATAGTGCTGGTAAGGAGAATGATTGCGTGATATATCTCTTCAGGCGTTACCCCCGCTTCAATCGCTCTTCTTACATGACTGTGGACAGCGCCTTCAGAGTGTACCGTTGCTGCCGCTGCAAGCTGAATCAGGTGCGCAGTCCTTTCGTCGAGAGGCCCTTCCTGTTTAACGACCCTGCCAAGCTCCTCAACTGCCTTGAAATATTTCTCGTGCCTTTTTTTTATTTGAAGATACTGTTTTGGTAATTTATCCTTTGCCATACATCTTTCCTCCCTATTTGTTCAGGGTTTAACTTGATCTAAAAAAATTTGATTCGCTTAACTGGTTTTATATTTCAATATTAAGTTCCTGTTGACAGAATAGCCTATTTATTATACATTTACCACATAAATTCTCATGAGAGCCCTATTAAAAGACTGCATAATAGGCAGTATAATCCTTGTTGGGACAAAAGATGAAAAGAAAGGGCCGAATACAAATGAAGAAACATATTCAACCACTCGCCGAGGTCTTTGGGCATCTCGTTGATGACCAATCACCCAAAGCTATCCGATACCGTTCGCGTCGTCTCTGTCCATTCAATAACAAAGTTCCCAATTGCACTAAAGATAAAGCGAAGAATCCCCTCGGTGTATGCAGTGTGTTCCACGATGGCATCCCAGCGATAACCTGCCCTATCCGGTTTAGGGAGGAGTGGCTTATTACCGATGATGCGGCATCTTTTTTCTTTGGCGATGGCACTGCATGGAGTTCACTTACTGAAGTCCGTCTGAACGATGCTAACGAAAAGTCGGCTGGCAACATTGACGTTGTACTCGTCGCATACGACGACAATGGAAAAATATTCGACTTCGGCGCTCTCGAAATACAAGCGGTTTACATCTCCGGAAATGTTCGTGACCCCTTTGAGTACTACATGAAGAACCCAAAGGCTCACGCACAAATGGACTGGTCAACTCAGCCAAATTATCCACGTCCGGACTACCTGTCTTCTTCTCGAAAACGTTTAGCTCCTCAGCTTCTATTCAAGGGTGGTATTCTTCATTCTTGGCGCAAGAAGACAGCTGTTGCGCTGAACAAGAGCTTCTTTGAAACACTTCCGCCTTTGAAAACAGTCAGCAAGTCGAAAGCTGATATTTCTTGGCTCGTATACGATCTTCAGTTGGTCAAAGAAGATGAACAGGAAAGGTTCACACTAACAAAAATTGACGAAGTATTTACGGAATTTGAGCCCGCACTTGTGTCTATCACGACTTCTTTGCCAGGAAAGATAGACGACTTTATAAATCTGCTTCAAGAGAAGCTTGATGAGCAGCTTGAGACACCACCAAATAACAAAATAATTGAAAAGCCATTCTGAAATGAAAGCACCCAGACAACAATCATTGTTACCGGAATTGTGTGAGGATATGGAATCCCCTAAACCGGTTAATGTAGCCTCTGTCCCGCAAAGAAGTCCCTTCCGCTACCCGGGAGGGAAAACATGGTTTGTTCCTACATTCCGAGACTGGATCAAAAATCACTCTCCTAAGCCCGAAATCTTGATCGAACCATTTGCCGGCGGGGGCATTATCAGTCTCACGGCTTTGTTTGAGGAATTCGTCTCACGAGTCGTAATGGTTGAAATTGATGAGGAGATAGCGGCCGTGTGGCAATCCGTCGTCGATGGGCACGCGGAATGGATTGCAAAAAGGATTCTCTCGTTCGAGTTGACAAAGGAGTCGGTAATGGACGAGATATCAAGAACAAGCGTTGATTTAAGAGAGAAGGCCTTCCAGACCATCCTGAAGAACAGAACGTTTCACGGGGGAATATTGGCAGAAGGGTCGGGCTTCCTAAAATACGGGGAGAACGGGAAAGGCATTCGCTCTCGATGGTATCCTGCAACGCTTTCCAAGAGATTCTCCAATCTAAAACTCGTTGCTGACAGAATTTTGTTTTGCAAGGACGACGGGCTGGAGGTTATTCAAGAATACTCCCGGCGGCAGGATGTAGTGTTCTTTATTGATCCCCCCTATACGGCTGGAGGAAAGAGGGCGGGCAAAAGACTTTATCGACATTTCACACTTGACCATGAGCGGCTATTCACGCTTTGCGAGTCTGTCAAAGGCGATTTTCTAATGACCTACGATAATGCAGACGAGGTCAAGATGATGGCAAGAAATCACGGTTTTCAGATGCGTCTTATTCCGATGACAAACACTCATCACGCAACAATGCAAGAGCTTGTGATAGGGAAAGACCTATCATGGATGGATCGCTACACCTCAGTACATGAGCCAATCGCTGAATACAAGACAGAAGGCAAAAGAAAGAAAGTCCCAACAAGGCGCTCCAGCGGACGCGGTAAACCGCGCCGCTGAGCTTTACGTCAAGTGGCTATGAACCTGATTCAAAGACATATTCGTATGCAAAACCCGATCTACAGAACTGGTATTGTAAATTATAAACACAACTAAAAATATGTATTTCATTTATCTACTTTTGAGATAACTGATCAGCAAACTGTTTATAACCAGGTTCATTAAAATAATTATTTAAAGCAAAAACATATTGGGCAATAGCTTCTGTTAAATCATTGATATTTGGTTGTATCTCTTTTGAATAATCTGAGATTAGTGTGTTTATTCCTTTAATATCATTTGGAGATAGAGATTTATTTGTTATAGAAGAGGTAGTTATTTCAATTACAGACTTAATTAAGTTACTGAATTTATCAGGAAAAATTGTTTGAATACTTTTAATCAAAGATAGTAGTTTGGCAATCGATTTTATAACTTCATCGCTAGGATTATTAAATGGATAAAACAGATAAATCCGGGTGGCACTTACACTAACTTTTGTAAATGATCGCAATATAGATGATTGATAATCTATAATATCTGATACTATTTTTATTAAAACGTTCTCAGTAAAAGTTTGATTAATAAATGCTACTTGTAACTGTTTAATTATAAGAGAACGGAGACCCATAGAAAGTTTCTCAGTTGTTAATATATGGCAATCTTCAAGAAATTTAAGTAAGGCTTCATTTCTTTTTTCCAAAATTCTTAATTTTTGTTCGTTTCTAATTGAGAGATCCGCTTTAAGTTCTTCGATACTTTTCGTATATTGCGTTTTAACAGATTCAATCTTATCTGTGATTTCTTTAATGTCCTCCTTAGTTGCGAGATTACGTCCTTTTTGTTGTAAATAAGAAGACAAATATTTTTTTGCAAAAAGTCCAATAACACATAAACTCACAATGAAAACCCCTTGACATGCAGTTATTATAATTTCGAGTATCATTTTTTACTTACTCCAAGAAACCAGAGGGGTGATCAGTCTTGCTATTAAAGCCGATTCTTTTTTATCAAGAAATACGATACGATTTGTATCAGTAATAAATATGGGTTCTCTTGCATTGCCTCTTGATGTAACATGGTAAAACACTCCGTCGAATTCTATCCTTAAAGGTCTTGCCATAGCAGTAAAAAATCAAACCCAAGCTTATACAACTTTAAGAAAAAAAGCCTCTTTGATTTTTTTTCAGAGAGGCTTTTTTATTTTCAAACTATATTTGACGCAATTTGATGACTATAAATCGACGCCAGTAAGTATTTTAATTGTATAGAAATTTTTCATATTATTTAAGCGGGGTTCAGGGTGGCATGGACAAACTTTGTTTGTCCGTGCCTAACAACTCAAGAACTTCAAAATGAAGGGTAGTACAGACAACCCCCTCATCTCCCCCTTTCCTAAGGAGGATTAATTTAAACTTTAACAACCTCCTCCTTTTCCACTCTATCAAGTCCAAATGCTGTATGGACGGCCCGCAGGGCACGATCGGCATGAGCATCGTCAATGACACAGGAGATCTTGATTTCCGAGGTGCTGATCATCTGGATATTAATCTTTTCGTCTGCCAGGACGCTGAACATCTTCTCGGCTACGCCGCAATGGCTACGCATACCAATCCCCACGACCGAAAGTTTTGCAATCTTGCTGTCATGAAGGACTTCCTTAGCGCCGAGGTCATTCTTGATCTTCTCCGCAGTTTCCAGGGCTAATCGCAAATCGCTTCTCGGCACCGTAAAGGTCACATCTGCCCGATTCTCGATACTTGCGTTCTGGATAATCATGTCCACGTTAATTTTCTTTCTTGCAATCTCATGAAAAATCTTGGCAGCCTGGCC
>VGXX01000224.1 GCA_016873155.1 Planctomycetota bacterium
AAGGCCAACGGAAGGGTGATAGTGTGAATCTGATTTATATTTAAATGTGGGCCCACAAGGATTCGAACCTTGGACACGCGGATTATGAGTCCGCTGCTCTAACCGGCTGAGCTATGGGCCCTTTTTAGAATAAGAGAATTATAACAAAATTTTACCCCTTTTCAATTTCATTTTTATATTAAAAAACCCACAGGTCTTCTTATATAACCATGTCTTCTTATATCCTTAATGTATTATTTCTCAGCGAAACCCCTAATAACGGGAACTAACGCCTTCATTTCGGCCGAATTCAGTTTCTCTTTAAAATGTACAATTTCACAGAATCTATCCTGGCTTCCTTAGCTATCGTAATTCCCGAAAAACAAGCAACTGCGCCTACAACGAGCATCAACGACGCTGCCGCAACAATTCCTTTCTTATACATAATCGTCCCTTTCTTTAGATTCGATGCCGAACCAGGTTTATCATTACATCGTAGTTTTATCCGGGCAAAGTCAAACTAAGGATTAGAAGAGTTGGTCTCGGCGGTGGTAGTGTAAACATAATCATCACTAGCCGTGCCTTTGCCATCTGCCTCACATCCTGCGGCATAAAATGTTATCGGATCGGTGGCATCACTGGGAGGAGTCCACTTAAAAATCCAACTCTTCTTTTTAGCGCCTTTCGTACTCTGCTCTATATATTTATCCTTATCCTCTTTATCAAGTTCTCTGGCAGCGTCGCCCGGAGAAATAACCTGGGTGGTATTCCCTATTTTCTTGAACGTTCCAACCCTGTTCCCATCGGCATCCAGCGCCGTCATTTCGAATCCATGCTTTTTCCCGCTGGAATTACTGAAGGCAACCTTTATTTTAACCGCCTTACCAGCGGCATAAGCAGCCGGCGCAGTAATTGAGAAATTTGCACTTCCCGAATTGAGACTGTATGAATTATGACATCCGTCTACATTACACGTTCCATTATCGCCCGCAGCGCCTGTCCGGTAGGCAGGAGGGCCACTTGACCAGGCTAGTACCGTGTTCGTTATCAAACCGTAAAAAGCAGCATTGAACATAATACACACTACAGACTTCTTCAAAATCCTCATGAATACGCTCCTTGTTTTGAAAATTCCCTGGCTAGAAATTACTGTTACTGACACTATTACAAAGTTTATCTTGGACCATGACAGTACGTACAACTCTCCGAACGAATGGCGATTTTCTTAGCCGCAAGGTCGCTACTTTTGGCCTTTACATACACATCCACACTGACGCCGGAACGCAGATTACTGAAGGATATCGTTTTACTACTCATGTTAATACCGGAAACGCTCCCTGCATCCACATCCTGGCCACATATCTTGAATGTCTTTGCAGAGGTATTTACATTTTTTGTTTTTCCCGTGAGTTTGCCATCATACCCCTTTTTTAATTTTACAGGATCCTTGATGCTCGTCGCCTCGATAACACCGTCACTATTGGCGCTGCCCTTGATCATAACAACGTCATCTACTGCAATATCAGAGATTGTTGCATTATCAACCCCTTTTACCCTGATCGTCGCATTACTTGCATCAACTTCCACAAGATCATTCAATACCCTGAGTGTTAATGCCGCCTCATCTATGCTGCTCACCTCCCCCATGATACCCTCGCTAGCGCCGGCAAAAACGGGAATGGACGTCCCTATCACCAATAAACCAACAACCAAAAATTTTGACACAAAACCCTTCTTCATCTGTGCAAACATGTCGCCTCCTTGAAAAAAACCAAAAAACATAAAATAAGATTTTTTCTCCATCAACACCGACATCCTATGCCGCTAATTCAATTACTTTTTGTCCAGCGTAATCTCCATTGATGCAACGTTGCTTTGATTCATCTGATAGCTCTGAGTATGCCTCTTATAGCCCTTTTTAAAAACTCTCAGTGTGTACTCACCGGCCATTACCTTTTCAAGAACGAATGCGCCCGTAGAATCAGTCTTTGTTTTGTATTTGACACGGCCATTCTTGCTGAGTTTAACTTTGGCGTCAGAGATTGCAGCCCCTGCTGAACCTTGGCTGGACGAGTATTCCTGGGCATTGTAGACAACTATCCAGTCCTTGATTTTATTATACTCGCTCGTGCTATTAAGATTTTCCCACATAGTGCCTTCGCTCAAATCTTTGTTAAGCTTTCTTATTAAGAGTGAGTCGGCGCTGCCGGGAGTCACCAGTTTTGTATCTGTCACTTCCGCATACGTCGTCAGAGGAACATCACTTTTAGCCCCTCCTGATTGGTGGCATGAAGTACACTTTGCATCGAGAATCGACTTTATATCGCCATTGTAGCTTATTTCCGAAGAGCCTCCGCCTGAACTGCTCTCGGTAACCGTACCGGTCAGGTCAAGGTCGTTCGTGCTAATAAATATCCTTCCTACCGATGAACCGTCGGCATGGCATCCATCGGCATTACAACCGCCACCGGATGCCTCGCTCGTCATTTTCACCTCACGACCCTGATACGATGCGGTTATCGTGAAAGGGGCTTTCATGCTTTTTTCAGTATAAAAGTTTCCTATTTGATTAGACGTTAATGTTACTGTGCTGCCGTTTGTGTCTATCACCTTTATTTTTGCTCCGACCCTGGCATCCGTACCATCGGCATCGGTGTAAATCGTCCCTCCAATGGAAAAATGCTCCTCGCCACTTCCTGAATGGCAGCCGCTTGTCAGACAATTTCGTCCTGCGTTATGGTTTCCTTCGTCATCTTCATCTTCATCGTCATCCTCTCCTTCATCTTCTTCATCATCGTCGTCATCATCATCATTGCTTTCATGGAAAGACACTTTGTTATTTTCATTTTTACTTTCATCCGCAAAAGATGCACAAGTACCTACAGCGAAAAAACCAGTTATACTCAAAAGGCACACGACATAGATGAAAAACCCATTAAAAATCAAATTCCACATGCAACACTCCTTTCACAAAATATTATCATAATTAATCAAGTCGTTCATTTTTAAGGCTAAAAGTACATCTCCCTTTATTTGAAATTTTCCTTAAAACACCGTTTTCTACTGTAATGTTCCATATCCGGCTTCCCTTATCGGTAATCTCAAATTGAATATTCGAAAAACTTATAAAGCTAGACAATCAATAAGAGCAAGGATAATACCAAGTGTTTTTAACAGGGAAGGTATGTGGTGTAAGTACTCAGATATGTTATGGTTCCGGGTAAATAAAATTTTATTTCGCCTGCGGCAAAACTGTCTCTGAATACAAGATCATGTAATTTTTACATCCCCTATTGTAATTATTACAATTTTGCACACCTGAATTGATTCATCGCTATGCGTTTAAATGTCTCTTTTAAACGAATCCGATTGTGGAATGGTCAGAGGTATGATGAGTACCTGTCCAACGGGGAGGTCTTTAATATTCATTATTTCGCGCTTGTTGGAATCGTAAATAATCGTCCATCTCTTACCGTCGCGAAACACCTTCGATGCAATTTCATAAAGGCTATCGCCCCACTTCACACGATAGACGGCCTTCTTGTATTTGTTTCTATCTATCTGTTGCGATTCTTCAATATCTGTAAGGATAAGCACGTCAGGAATAATCAACTCCTGTCCTGCTTTCAGTGTCTCATCCGACACGCCGTTATTAGCCTTGCAGATATCCTCTGCTTTAGCGGCATCGTCATAAAATTTTTCAGAAATGCCCCATAGCGTGTCACCATCCTGCACTCTATAGCATACTTCCATTGATGTCCCATTGGGTCTGATAATGATTGTATTAGCGTTGATAGATGAATTAAAATCTTTGGATGGAATACTGACAATAAATTTTTTTACAAGACGATCAGCCGTTTCCGAAACGACCTTTTCCCTTACGTTGATTGAACTTTCGATAACCGCCTCCGGGACGCTAAAGGGCGATGCCGGCACTGACCCGCCGTGCGTTGTTTCCGTATGGTCTGCCTGCCAGATAATTTTGGAAGACCTCGCATCCACCATCTTCATCTCCGCCCCGAATACCACCTGAGAATATACCCCAAAAAACCTCTTGCAACACTTTGTAACCACGCCATAAATGAGGGCATCCGCCTTCACGATCCGGCCTACCTTATACACATCTTCTGTATCGAGGTCGGAGGCATCGATTGCAGCGAGACGCAGACGTTCGTCAACCTCTTCGAGCCTGAGAACGTTATAACCTTTCGTACTGAGGTTTGTAAAAAAACACTTCCGGAGGATATCTTCCGACCCTTTTTTTTCCGTTTTATTCTTGAATGGCAGGATTGCAACGGAGCTAATTTCGTTTCTTTGAAGCGGGAGGAGGGTTTTAACGTGCGGAGTAGACCGTTCCTCCATATAATTACAGGATGAAACAGCCATTAATAAAATGAAAACGAGAAAATATTTTT
>VGXX01000225.1 GCA_016873155.1 Planctomycetota bacterium
AAAAAATCAAAAGGAAGGCATCTATAGTAAACGAATTAAATAAGTTGACATTGAGTACTTGTCATTCCGAGCGAAGCGAGGAATCTTAAGATTTCTCAGTCGCGCTGCTCATTCGAAACGACAACTTTCTTTTTTCGTTGACTATATGAAGTTCCTAAAAGACTAGTTTCAAAAAAAAGGGTGAAAGTCCCACAGATGCCAGACGTCCGCTAATACTCGGTTTGCTGTTTATTATTGGATTTGAATAAGATAACATCATAATTCAAAATTCCCCGTTCGATATTCGTTATTCAATCAACGGCCAAATTGATTCGCCACTTTAAGTTAGCAATTATGTGTGGTAGTCCAAGGTGTATGCGATGTCGGCAAAAGTCTGGCTCGAAGGGAACACAAAAGAAAGGTGAAGATTCTTAAAATTGAGTATGGTGTCCCCAGAATTAGTGGACAAATTTCCGCTGCGCTTCAATTTGCCACCGAACCAAGCGTTAGATGAACTCTACAATGTTCGAAAATTCGCTAAATTTTATAATAGTGAACTATAAAGAATTGCTTTATATTCTAGCAGCAGTTGTGTCCATTGCTGGAGGCATCTATGCATTCATTAAATGGGGTGTCCATATTATAAAATATTTCATGAATAGAATTAAGCATTTTTTCCAACCACAAGATGACATAACCTATAAAATTCCCAAAAAATCAATTGTGATTTTACCAACTCCAAACAGCAATGATATTTGGTGGCATATGGGCTCTTCTTCGGGTAGACCTGGGATGCAGATTGTGGGGCGATTTAAAGTTACAAACATAACCAAATATAATATACTTCTTGTTGCAGCGAAGATGAAAAAACCTCGAATATTAGGTCATGTGGACGTCAAAGATTCAAAAAGTGATTATCACGGTAGCTACATGATACCTGATGGTGCAATTACTGATATGGGCTTCAGTTTCTGGATTATGCCACCTGTTAAGAAAGAAAAAGAAAATTTTAAAGCTGATGTTGCAATAATCGATCAATTTGGAAATGAGCATTGGATTAAAGATATTGAATTCCACTACTCATGAATATTCATCTAACAAATCATTCAAGCCGACTGGATCAGCGCTAACGCGGGGCCCGTCGGCTTTACTAATTCGTTAACCCGCTGGAATAACCTGTAACCAGACCAAAGGGATGTTGTAAATGAAACTTACTGACACCGAAAAACGCGAAATACAGAAACTTATCGAAGCGGACAAACCGCTCCCCGACAAATACCGCTTTATGCTCTTTGACGGCAAGCGGAAAGTAGAATTGATATGGAACGGCAAGACCAGCGAAGTAACCAACATCGTTCTCCCCTTTCAGGTCATTAACAGGTGGATGAACCGCGGAAGTCGAAATCGCTAATGGACGCTAATACACACGAATCGGGGAAAAGCATTCACACAGAAATCCGGCTGGGAACTTCCCAACGAAGCTGCGGCATAACGCTTCGCTTCAATAGATTTGAGTTTGTTTCGGATTTTGTGCTTCGTGTTTCGTTCCTTCCGACTCGTTCGGGCTAGAGTCGTATTATAATTTATACCCGATCTTGCGGAGGAACTGCTTGCGGTTTTGGACGTCCTTTTCCGTCTCGACACCTTTAGGACGGTAACCGTCAATGACGCCCATTATGCCCCGTCCCTGTTCGGCCTCAGCCACAATGACCTGCACGGGATTTGCCGTGGCGCAATAAATGGAACACACCTCCGGACACGCCTTGATGGAGTTTAATACGTTCACCGGAAATGCCTCTTTGATGAGAACGACAAACGTATGGCCGGCTGCGATGTTACCGGCGTTTCGAATAGCAATTTCTTTGAGAGTACTGTCGTTCCCTTCAGCCCTGACAAGACACGGACCTGATGCCTCACAAAATGCAATGCCGAATTTAATACCCGGCACTCCATTGACCATGACCTCGTACAAGTCCTCAGTCGTTTTAATAAAATGGGTTTGACCAATGATGATATTGGCGCCCTCAGGTATCTCCATAACAACGGTCTTGATTTCCATCATAGTTTATTTGCAATAATTCAGCCGCAAATTTACGAATAATAAATTGAACTTATAACCTCCCCTCTTTCCCCTCCTTCGCAAGGAGGGGACTTCGTCGAGCACTCAGTCTAACGATGAAGGGGAGGTCTTCCATAGACTATTTACCATACCATATTGTTTATGGATACGAAACCCGCTTAAATAAAATGAAAATACTATACAATTAAATTAGCATCCGTTTTAATTCGTGTCCATTCGTGGCTAACTGTGTTTATTGCAGTTCTATAACGTTAACCTTCCCAAAACTGTCAAGTGGTTTATCGAACTTTTCCTTATCGCCAACCACAAGGATCTTGACCTCGTCAGGGTGCAGATACTTTCTGGCAACTTTCTGAACGTCTTCCTGGGTAACGGCCTGTACGTTAGCAATATAGGTTTCGAGATAGTTCAAAGGCAAATCTTCGTATTCAATATCGACCTTTTGTCCTACGATACTGGCGCTGGTCGTGAACCGAAAGATAAATTGGTTCATGAAGGTTTCTTTTGCCAGCACCAGTTCATCTTTATCAATCGGTGTCTTGCGAATTTTTTCAAGTTCCTCAAGCGCAATCGAGATGGCGCGGTTGGTTGACTCTAACTTGGTCTGACACGATACGAAAAATATTCCGATGTCCCGCGCAGTTTGAAAAGCGCTAAACGCAGAGTAGGCAAGCCCTTCATCTGAACGAATCCTGCCTGGAATACGCGCCGTAAAGCTGCCGCCGCCCAGGATAAAATTCATAATCATGACCGGGAAATAGTCGGGGCTCTTCCGGTGAATTCCCAGATGTCCCATGATCACGTTCGCCTGATTAATGTCTTTATACGCATAAAACACGGCCTTCTCAAAGCGTCTGTCGACCTTTGGCACTTCGGGAAATTGAATTTCCTCTTTCTTCCAACCTGCAAATACGGTATTCAGCTTCTTGATAATATCATCCTTGTTAAAATCGCCTGAGATACCAAGGATGATGTTATTGGGACGGAAATACTTTTTGTGGAAGGCAACCATATCTTCTCTGGTAATCTTCTCAATGGATTCCAATGTCCCTTCAACCTTTCTGCTGTATGGATGTTTGCTGTCATACATAATCTTGCGAAATTCCCTCTGCGCAATTTGTGATGGATTATCATTCTCGCGTCGAATGGATTCAATGACTTCGTCCTTTCGCATTCTTATCTTGTCTTCCGGAAAGGCGGGATTCATAAGCACATCAGCAAAGATTTTCAGGCTTTTGTCAATGTCTTTCTTGAGCGTGGATAGGTTTGCACTGCCGGATTCCCGATCAATGCCAGTTTCCACAGAAGCCGCCATGAATTCGAGTTCCTCGTTCATCTTGTCGGCAGGCATAGACACGGTACCACCGCTTCGCATGACAAACCCCGTCAAGCTGGCCAGTCCTGCCTTTTCCTGAGGTTCATAAATTGCGCCGGTTCTGATACGGGCGGTAATATTAAATATAGGCAAATCGTGATCTTCCAGGAGATACAAAATCATACCATTCTCCAGGACAACCCTGTCCACTTTCGGGGGGACAAAATTGAGGGGCTTAAATTTGAAACCTGAAACGATTTTTGCCCCTTCTGATTCAGGCTTTCCAACTGATGGGGCAACAACGCGTTCATGTCCTCCCTGGGGTTGTGCGTAAAGATTGGAGGAATAGGTAAGAGAAAGTACGTATGCCATGAATACAACAGGAAACACAAAATATTTATGCATGTTCACTTTAAAATCTCCCAAGGTTCAGATTTTTAATTTATTCCGTTTAAGTCCCCCTTAATAAAGGGGGATTCAGGGGGTTGTGTTTTTTCTGGACTATTCCCCGTTTTCACGAGGACAAGTTTACAACCCCCTAGCCCCCTTTTCTAAGGGGGATTCTCTATGCCATACATCGTATAACCCGATTAAACAAGATGAAACGTCCATAACTTTTGGTCGCAAAGGGGCATGAAATCTCCCCTTCGTCTGTCATTCCGAGCACATTCACTTTGTTCAGTGTAAACTCCGCGAGGAATCTTAGGATTTCTCAATACATTCGGAACAAGGATTTCTCCCTTCGGTCGAAATGACAATTACAGGTGGAAATTCCTGAACATTTAATAGGCAACTGTCGCTTTTTCTGGTTTGTTATTGCCTTCCTTTGTTTCTTTTGCCTTATTGTTATTTTCTTTTTTTACCAGTATGGCCACCGTGCGATTGCTCTTCGTTAAATATTTTTTTGCTACCCGCATTACGTCGTCAGCGGTTACCTGCGCTATCTTATCCATAAAGGTATTAATGTAACGCCAGTCGGAAAGAAC
>VGXX01000226.1 GCA_016873155.1 Planctomycetota bacterium
GCAATATACTGAAGGAGATTCTTTTTGTAAATACTGCAGCATAGCTTTTGCTATTCACACCCGCTTAGCGGGTGGTTTAGCCTTGGAATTAAAAGGTCAGATACTCATAATTCAATTTTTTATTTCCCATACTTGGTAATTGAAATTTGAAGGTCTGACCCTCTTGACTTGATTCTCTTGTCGAAAGGATGAAGTGAACCTATCGCAAAACCTCCCCCTCTGTCCCCCTCCATGAGGGGGATATGGGGAGGGGTACGCTCCACACACTCGATAAGTTCAGAACAAGCTTTAGCCCCACCTACGCTATCCGGGGTTATTTGGTGAGATGTTCCCGGATACTATCGAGGGCATCCTCTACGGTAACGGTTTTTTTCTCCTGCTTCTCAGGTTGCATTTTCACATTTTTTTCTTCAATTTTTTGTCTTGTAATTTCGCTTTTTAAATAGACAACTGTATAGTAAACAATAAAACAACATAATACCAGCGATACCACCGTCCCGGCAAAATACATCCACTCTTTTCTGCTGCGGGGATGATACTGTATTTCAATATCTACAATAAACAGCGGAATCTTCATTGCTTTCCTCTGCGTTCTCCGTGTTCCCGATGGTGGACTATTACTCTTTATTTAAACAAATATCTGTATACCATGCCTCGACCTTACCGTGAGTGCGGTCGGCATTGGTTTGGATGCCCACGTAAATAATTTTCGGCGGTTCTTTCCCGAATTCCTGCATATAGTCCTGGTAATGGTTTACCTTGTAACTGAGCCACTTGCCTGCATCCTGCGCCCCGCTCTGCACAACAATCATTTTTGCCCTGGCTTCACAGGGATTTTCAAATCGCTCGCCCGCAGGCAGGTTATTTCCATACCCGTAGATCAATATTCTGTATGAGTACGGTATAGAGAGAAACGTCATGCCATACACTACACACACGGCGGCAGGATAATCATCACCGCCTTCTTCCTTCTCTTTGCTTGCAGGTATTGTATTTGATACCTTCCAGTTCCAGCTCAAAAAGGGATATGCTTTTGGACTGAGATGTACCGGCTTAAAAAGGATTGCGCCGTTATCGTTGGCATTTACATAAAGCATCTTTCTGTCTTCAATTTCCACGATTCTGGGCATAATCCTATTTTTTATTTCTCTGCAAATACCTTTGTGAGTCTTCCAACCAATAGGCTCACCTTTGGCCAGTTCCTCGTCACTAAAATCTGTAATGGGGAAAAAATCTTGCGCAAACATTTCAGAAGCAGGAGAACAAAAAGAAATAAGGAAAATGAACAATGCAAAGCCCAGTAATTTAAGACAACTCTGACTCATAGATTACATAACCAACGGGATACGGATGCAATCTGGTTATCGTCTGTTAGATTTGCCGCATTTGAAAGTTTACCGGTTTTTAACATATTCCAGATTTCAGTTGCCATTTTCGATTCTATGGCCGCCCCTATAAAGAAAAGGTAAGGTTTGTGCCCGAATTTCGAAAATGCATCTTGAATCCTGCTTAAAGCTGTCCGTGCTGTTTTCCAGTGTTCGTCAGCACCCGCAGGGTCTATTCCACCCTTGAGTTCTCCAAGGGCAATATACGAATCGGAAGAATTGAGTATATCCCTGGCAATTTTCTTATTGGAAAAGTCTTTTGATTCACGATTAAACAAGCACAAATCGATATTATTGCCAACGATTGGCACGATCAAATTAAAAAGAGCCGTACGGCACTGAGTATCTTTTTTCCAACTGATTCCCCTTATGAATATCTCAATTTCTGCATCATTTTCCGACATCTTTCCCCATACATTTGTTTCGGAGTGAAGCCATTCATAAGATTTACCAGCAACCTTGAGTGCAGAAATAATAGAACGGATTAATTTCCGCTGGGCTAAAACTCCACCAATATTCCGCATCGAACCACCCAAGGAATCTCCGCGTATTAACAAAAATCTGAAAACCAATTCTTCTACAAATTTTTTCCCTGCAGGTTCAAGAAAATTATCGATAAGCCCTTTTATTGCTTCCTTCTTATCTCTCGGCATGAGATGATTGTTTGCCTTGTCTGATACACCAGCAGCAGTTAATAAGGCTGATTGTATGTCTGGAATGTTAAGCAAATCCGACGGCGTCTTTGCAGTTGATGCGGCAACTTTCAAAGCCCTTGCTTCTTCAACGTATGGCGTTGCTTGCCTATTCTTTTCTAATGCCAGTGCAACAAAACCAGCACGAACTGCTTCATATGTTGTCTCAAGGTCTTTGCTTGACTTTAAGTGTGGAAGGTTTGGCTTGTTCATCAAATCTTTCTCCAAACATAAACGCACTTTCGAAGCAGCTTTCGTCCATACTCACCCATCTGTTGACTACTATTACCTTTTCCAGTAGGCAATATGAGTATGTTTTCCACATGAAATCCCAGCTTCTCTGCAATATTGGAAAGTATCATGTCCACCGAAATACCTGCTCCAGCGTATCTGACGTTATCATTCACCATGAATAAAAGAGCATTGGGTTTCATTACTCTTGCACATTCAGCAACTACACAAGCCATCTCATAAAAATAACCTCGTACCATTCTGGGAATACCATTATTATTGAGCATCCCTTGCGCTTTTTGATCATCTAAGTATTTCAAGATGGACTGTAACAATTCCTGGTGATCAGCGACAGTAATAGCCTTTCTCCATTGTGGATTTATTCTTAATAAGTCTTTGGCGCGATTTTCTACTGTGCAACTAAGCATTTGTTGGCGAAGGTGCACTAATTCCAGTTCGCTTATCCCTTGTAAGGCAAGTTCTAAGGCATAAGTACGTGTGTAATCATACCGATTACAATATGGCGGCGAAGTAACAATGGCATCGTACATACCCGTGGGGATTGTTGGCAATATATCAAGACATGAACCACTATAGAGGTTAATTGTACCATGCGGATGTTTTGAGGTAAAAAGAGCTTTTTGTTTTCCCCTGGTTTGTAAGTCGAAAACGATCTCATCTATTTTATCGCAAGTAGCCTTCTCAAAACTGAGAATAGTTCCTTTGTTAAAAGGCTTTTTACCCTGTCGTCTTCCGGATCGGTAATCCCAACGGAGATATTGACCGTCTTTGCGTGTATAGCTCACTGATTCTAAAATACACAATAAAACAAACCGCAAAACCGTCCGAACGCGTTTATTTACTTGCTCGTATGCGCATAAGTATTTCTCGATTGCTTCTTTTGTTTGCTCCGGATATGCACCTTTCGTTATGCGCAACTCGTTTAATGGTATTCGTAACTCAGATTTTTTCCATGGGTGTTCGAACACCCACCGTTTGAGGATGTTAAAATCATCTTTTGTGAATTCTAACGCGAGTATTTTTTTCGTATTTATTATTTGTTGTCCAGTTGGTAACAATTCGATTCCATCGGCGTTTATCCCTTTAGCAATAGCCGCAAACAAGGCTGTTCCGCTGCCAGCAAACGGGTCAAGAATTGTACCACTAACGATTTTATATTTTTCGAGCAGGTATTCAACTAAAGAGGCAGAAAAGGCTTCTTTGAATTTGTACCATCGGTAAACCTCTCTGGTCTTGTTGTCCTGAAAACTGACGATTGAACGGGACAATGCAGAATCGAGGTGAAATTTGTCATTGAAGTGATGATATAAATCTTGATCAAGATGCTCTATTTCGATCAAAGCAGTTTTTTGTGGTAAAACTTTAACGTTCTTGGACAGCGTTAACATACAATTATGCCTTTCGAACACCCCTAATTAAGAGAACAAACGTCTCCCTTTGTTGTCATAATGTCAGGCGGTATGCATGGTCTATTATAGTAGCAGAAAGATATGTTTCAAGAAATTTACACACCCCTGCACCCCTCTCGAGAGGGGAATAAAGACTATTATTTCTGTGTCTCCGCGTCTCTATGGCTTGTTTTTTATCAGCTTTTATAGGAAAGGAGCATTGATTCCAGTTCTTGCGGGGATTTATCAAGCATTTCTCTTACTTGTTTGAGGAAATCGTAGCTTGCATCGATCTTGTCTTTCAATATCAACTGGATGATGAGGATGCTACTGATCTTTTCGATGAGCTTATCGGCATTGGGTATGTTCAAACCAGACATCTTTTCTTTGATTTCGAGCTTTTGGTAGAGGAGGTCAACAGAAGGGGTGAGTGTGCCGGTAAAGTCGTCAAAGAGGGCGTTTTCCTTCTTCAAATTCAGTACGTTAGCGGCTGAATCAATGACGGTAACCGTCATGGGCGCAGGACCGCAGAGGTAAAACGCTATATTCGGGTCGGGCGAGAGATATTTTCTCAGGAGCGGCCCGATGAAACCAACCTGTCCCTTCCACCGGCTCCCCTGTTCATCC
>VGXX01000227.1 GCA_016873155.1 Planctomycetota bacterium
CAAAATTTATTCATCCATGAGCCCTCCTTTGGTTAATGAGTTTTTCCTAACGACTCTCTTATACCAAATCAGGGCTCATCTTTAAAATCTTAATTTGGACAAGAGTGTTGCCATACAGAACAGTCAGGGAGAAACCGTCCGTAGCTTTAGAAATGAGGAAGCACTTTTTGGACGTGAGGCAGTTGAAACACGCGTGCGTAATATGGAAGATATGCTTTACGTTCCACGCATTGCAACCTCTTTCGAGTTGACAGAGGAACAGACTATTTTGTTGGGCGCATCAGCAGCCTTTGGGCCAAATTCGACAGGGACGGACGAAAATACCCTGATTTACGGTCTTGACATGTTCTGGAAGTGGAAGTCAAAATATGCCGCCGGGGGTTTCCCATTCATAACCTGGCAGACTGAAGTTATGGGCAGGCGTTTTGAGGCTGGTGAAGATGTAAGCGCGAGTTTGCCAGACGAGGTTTTGAATAATTGGGGTAGCTATTCCCAGGTCTGCTGGGGATTCAAAAAACGATGGGTTGCCGGACTTCGAGGAGATTACGTAGATGGAGAAAAGTATGCCATAGATGCTTTAGGTTATGAACGCTGGAGGCTTTCACCCAATCTCACATTTTATCCGTCAGAATTTTCCAAAATCCGGCTGCAATATAATTATGATGATATATTGGGAAACGACAGTACGGAACACTCTGTATTTGTCCAGTTTGAATTTTTGCTGGGTTCACACGGTGCACATAAATTTTAGTAAACTAATCGGAACACAGATACAGGGTAAACAGATTTACACAGATTAAAGAGGGAAGATGAAAGATCAAGTTAGTCCTTTTAAGTCCCCATTAACAAAGGGGGATTCAGGGGGTTGTGTTTTTCCCTGGGTTATTCCCCCATTTCATAAGGACAATTTTACAACCCCCTTAGCCCCCTTTTCTAAGGGGGATTTGTGCATCGCATATGCCATGCGAACTGCTTAAATAAAATGAAAATTCTTATACAATTAAACTACGCTTGTCAAGGAGAACAATATGAAAATAAAATACCAAATTTACCTTTGTATTTTTTTCGTTTTATGCTGGGTACCGACTGCCCATGCAAAATTAAATATTGTTGCTACAACGTCAGATCTGGGCGCTATAGCAAGAGAAATTGGAAAAGATAAAGTCGAAGTAACAAGTCTTGCGAAACCTACGGAAGACCCGCACTTTGTGGATGCAAAACCAAGCTTTATTGTTAAATTAAATAAGGCTGATATGCTTATCGAGGGCGGATTGCACCTGGAAATCGGCTGGTTGCCAAATCTGGTTGTAGGCGCGAGAAATCAAAAGATACTTACGGGAAATCCTGGATATCTGATTGCTTCACTGGGAATTCATACATTGGAAGCGCCTGATCCTTCAGCCGATCGCGCCATGGGTGACGTCCACCCCATGGGAAATCCCCATTTCATGATTGACCCATTGAATGGGAAGATAGTCGCAATACATATCTGTGAGCGGCTATGCCAGATCGATGCGGCAAATTGTGCCTATTACAAGGACAACTTAAAGGATTTTACAAAAAGACTGGACCAAAAATTATCCGAATGGCAAAAGGCATTAGAGCCATTTCGTGGGACAAAAATCGTTACCTATCATAAAACGTTTCCTTACTTCGCAAATAGGTTTAATCTGAATGTGGTAGGATCGCTTGAACCGAAGCCGGGAATTCCTCCGTCCCCTACCCATATCAACAGTCTTATTCCCATGATGAAGAATGAAGGAGTAAAACTCATTCTTATGGAACCCTTTCGGGAACGCAAAACGCCGGAATTTGCGGCATCTCAAACGGGGGCAAAGATTGTTGTTTTCCCTATCATGGTCGGGGGGCAAAAAGAAACAGATGACTATCTAAGCCTTTTTGATTATACTGTTAATCAAATCGTATCGGCACTGAAAACTAAATCCTAGCGTGAATTATGAATACAGACAACTGTATCACACTGGAAAATGTCGCGATTGGTTATAGTGGAAAAGTTCTCGTCAAAGACATTAACTTTTCTCTAAAAGCGGGGGAGTTCGTAGTCCTTTTTGGACCGAACGGCTCCGGGAAGACTACGCTGTTCAAAACCATTCTGCGGATTATTCCGCCTATTCAAGGCTCTATCAGATACGGTGACGGTCATCCCACACGCTTTGGTTACGTACCTCAACGTCAATTCCTGGATGAGATATATCCTTTTACCGTAGAGGAGGTGGTATTGATGGGGACATTCGGACAGGCAAAACCATTTTGTCCCACCCCGAAAACCAATCGTGTCTGGATAGAGCAATGTTTAAAGGATGTCGGCATGCTCGACTTGAGAAAGAAATTATTTTCTGAATTATCCGGCGGACAGAAACAGCGTATACTTATAGCCCGTGCACTGGCTACAAGGCCTAATGTTTTGCTGCTGGACGAACCCATTACAGGGATTGATATTATTGCCCAAAAGAAGATCATAGAACTTATCACTGAATTACACAAAAAGCGCCGATTAACGATTATGATGGTCACCCATGAGGTTCATCATATCCCAAGCTGGGTGAATAAAATAATCCATATTCATCACTATAAAGTAGTGCTTGGCTCACTGGAAGAGATAATTTCTTTATCAAGGATCGATGAAATACCAACTGAGGGATGATTATAGATGGAACAATTTTTAGAGATAATTAATCCGCATTTTCTTCTGAGAAACGCCTTTTATGCAGGATTGATCGTGGGATTTGTATGCCCGCAGGTCGGTATATTTTTTGTGTTACGCCGTATGATTTTATTAGGCATAGCCTTGCCTCAGGTGTCAAATGCCGGCATAACCTTTGCGTTTTTATTGTGCACTGTTGGGTGGCATTTTTTCCCGCATATAGAATCTGAAAAAGCAATGGCATTGACAGGTTCCGTGGTATTTACACTAATCGCTATTTTTGCCCTGGCTATTCTCGAACGTAAACGAAAGGGGTTTACCGAAAACCGTATCGGGTTTACATACGCTCTTGCAGGCGCGGCTTCCATATTATTTGTTTCATGGAATCCATATGGTCAAACAGAAGTGCTTTCCTTGCTCAGAGGAGAGATTGTTTCTATCCCTGATATCTACTTATGGTCAATGCTTGCCATTTACGGCACGATCTTCATTTGTTTAGTTGGTTTCCATCGCAATTTTGTGCTGGTATCGTATGACACAGATATGGCAATCACCCTGGGCAAGAGGGTTAACCTGTGGGACATCCTGCTCTATCTGATTATCGGCATAGTTATCTCTTTCGGAGTAATGACCGTTGGGCCATTGGTCATTTTTGGTTTCCTGTTGATACCGGCAATTACCGCCAGAATGATCACACGCGGCATCCTCCCTTTTTGCATCGTTTCATCCGTCATCGGCACTGCCGCATCTTTTATTGGTTTTTACATTTCATATCGTTTCGATCTTCCGACCGGCCCCACAGACATAGCCGTCCTCTGCATAATACTCGCATTACTTTATATCGGGAAAATTTTAGTTCGATTGAAAAGATAGGTTGAAAGATATCCATCCACCGTTATAATTAACCAGTGTACAGAATAGTAATACTGTTTTGTAATAACTCAGTTTGTATTTCAGAATTAAACCAAAGGAGAGGTATAGTGAATCGTATAAAATTTTTAAGCGTGGTAACGGTTTGTAGTGGTCTGTTTGTACCTTTATTGCATTCAACCTATTGTTTTTCAAAAACAGCTATTGATGAAAATACATCTAATTTTGTAAATGACAATTTAGGCGGTATTGATGTTGCAAATGAACAGTATAAACAAGGCTTGAACTATGCGAAATATGGTCTCTATGATGAAGCTATTGAGATGTATAAAAAGTCCTTAGTGCTGGAACCCAATAACACAGATGCGTATAAAAATATGGGTATCGCTTACGCTCAGAAAGGCATGTATGACAATGCCATTGAGGCGTTTCTGAAGGTTATAGAACGCAAACCAGGAGACTATGACGCCTGCTACAATCTTGGTACTGCATACTTTGATAAAGGTATCTATGATAAGGCCATTGAAAGCTTTAAAAAGACCATTCAAATCAGTCCGGATCACAGGGCTACTTATTTCTTGTTGGGAATAGCGTATGCGAAGATCGGCAAATATGACGATGCAGTGCAGATATTAAAGAAACGTATAGAATTCGACCCAAATCTGGCAACCTCCTACTCGAACCTGGGCATAGTATATTCAATGAAGGGATCGGATAAAGAGGCGTTGGCTGAGTTCAAAAAGGCGCTGGATATAGACCCGATCCATGAAAATGCACTTTATAATATAG
>VGXX01000228.1 GCA_016873155.1 Planctomycetota bacterium
CGCTTTCCAGTGGTCGTATATTTCGTCTTCCGAAAGGGCGGTAGCCACCTCTTCCAACACCGTTTTTCGGGTAAATTTGAGGTGCTGCTCCAGCGTTCCGATTTTGTATCCTTTTGGTATACTGATGGTACCACTGTCGGGCTGCTCTTCCCCCAGGATGAGGCGGAAGAGAGTTGATTTGCCGCTGCCGTTGCGCCCAACGAAGCCGACTTTTTCGCGCGGGCCAATGCTCAGGGTAACGGCGCTGTACAGCGACTGTTTACCGTAAGATTTGGTTAGGTTGCTTATTTGTATCATGTCTATCCACCTATGATTAAATACCGTTTAAATTGAACCCATTATTTTACTATCTGACAGACTGGGATGGAAGATAATTAAGTGAAGTATACAAAGTGTGCGTGATTTGTCATAAGGCAGTAAGCCGCAACCAAATTCCCCTTAGGAAATGGGGCGAAGGGGGTTATAAAAAACTTGCTAAAAAGAGAAGATTTTACAAAATAATACTATAAGGCAGTATGCACAAATATCCATGAATATATGTCTGCATACTCTTTTAGCCATTGAAGACATTGACGGAAATCGTCTTCTTCGTCGAAAACAGGTTGTTGATAGTTCCCCCTTTTCGTGACATGGTAAGGATAACCAGGAACTGTCATTCTTGCAATTCCTGGCATGAAAAAAGTTGTTTTATCTTGAGTGTATAGGATTTTCATTTTATTCATGTGGTTTTGCGGGTGGATTAAGCGAGAGCGAATCCATCATTCCAATGTTTCGGTTCAATCGAGGACGATTGAACCAGCGATGATGAACCGCGTTTATTACATAGTAATACTACAGAAGATGGAAAGGAATAATTCACAAATAGTATGAATTTAGTTTTTCGAAAAACTCCTGCTTTGTAGGGTAGTTGTCCTGGTCAATCCTCTTTGCCTTGCCAAAGATTTCACCCACAATTTAAACTTTTCATTTATTTGAAGAGAAACAGAATCAAAACCTTCCGTCCCGAGTTCTGCCAATAATAAAGTAACTGCCTGAAAGGTGCATAGATAGTTTTCTGCAGATTGCTTTCTGAGGTAATATTCAGAAGGAGGTACTGTATTCAATCCAATTTTTTTTAAATTCATAAGCACGGGTTTGTGAAGCCATCTCCGCGCATTTCTCCAACTGGTGTCCAGGACAAAAATATTCAATGGTTTCCCCGTTTCTTCAACGATTTTTTGACCGTTATGGACAGGCGGTATTGGGAATAGGATTACTGGCGTATAATTGGTTCTCGCTATTTCCGACTCCACCTCTTTTTCCCACCCCTTTCTTCCTATATAAACAGCAGAGATATTTCCCAGCATAAAACGAAGCAGCCTTCCTGTATTGGAGATAATCCGTTCTTCTCTTTTGCTTGTTAACAGGGTAATTCTATGCTCTGACCAAAATGGTGAAATACCCCGGCAGATACACTCTTGCACTATTAACCGGCATTGAATACATCTTTCCTGACTTGATTTGTCCATATTGCTGATTCTCTACACGCTGAACATGGGACTGTCCATAAAACCTGTCAGGACCAATCCGCCTCCTGAGTGAATCAGGAGGATATTTCCTCCAATATTTTTGTCGAGAATCACTTGTCGTGCCGTTAGAAACAGTTTGGATGAGTAAACAGGGTCCGTGAGCATTCCATCTTCTCGCGCAATACGCCTTATTTCCTCGAAAATAGCCTTGTTCGTGCTGCCAAATGACTTTGCGGTCGCAGGATAGTACAAATGATATGCAGGTAATGGGCAAGGAGAAACATCAAGAAACTCCCCGGTGTATTGCATAACGCGGGATAATCCAGATTGAAAATCCTCAAATGAGCCTGCCAGAACCACAACATGGAAAACCGTCTTTCTCTCAAGTGCGGCAGCCCCGGCCAGGAGAGACTGCGCAACCATCCCCGTACCAGCGTCGATAAAAATATGGTCGAAACAAACTCCCGATTCCCTCTCATTGCGAAGGATGTCAACAAGAATGCTTAGAGAACCTGGCAGCGCTAATGGATGATGCGCCCCCTCAGGGAGCACGAAAATCTTTATTCCCTCGGCCTTTCTTTTTTCTACATAGCTGTTGACAAATTCTTCGCAATTAGCCCATTGGGAGCGTGAAATCCAGTGAATTTCGCTGTCATCAACGAACAGAGAAAGCAGCTTCGCATTACCAAGTATTTGAGACGGAGGTCCAAGTAAAAAAGGGGTTATCCTGATGTTGTTTTCCGTCAGGGTCTGAGCCGCAGAAAGTACGTTGTTTGAATGAGCGCCGCCAATCACCACCACTTCCTCAATCACCTCTTGTTTCAATGCAGGGATTACGGATGCATGTTTACGCAATTTGGTTCCCGATACGCCAAAGCTAAGCTCATCGTCCCGCTTGACCCATATATCAGAACGGCCAAACCACCGCAACCGGTGTATGCGGCTTTGAAGACGAAAGGCCTCAGCCGTTTCCAGACGGCATGCGTCTGCAACCTTTCTATAAAGTTCGCTTTCCTGAATCATGGTGAGTCATCAGAGCAAAGATTTGTATTCTGCCAGTAATTTCCTGAATTTGTTCACCGTCACTTTGTACGCTTCCTTGCCGGTAAGGTCGACCCCGGCATCTTTTAGAATTTCGAGCGGCTCCTTGTGTGATCCTGCCTTCAGAAAGGTAAGATACCCTTCAACGGCAGCCTTATCGCCGGAGGTTACGCGCTCAGACAAGGCGATTGCCGCGGACAAACTGGTGGCGTATTTGTAGACGTAAAAGGCATTGTAAAAATGGGGAATGCGCGCCCATTCGTAGTTTAACTGCTCATCAATAACCATTCCCTTACCCAGAAAGGTTTCAAGATTTTTCCTGTAGATGTCCGTTATGCTTTTCGCGATCAGCACCTTGCCGGATTCGGCCATCTCATGAATCTCTTTTTCAAAATGTGCGAACATCGTCTGCCGATAGAAGGTTGCCTCAATCCGTTTCATATTGTGATACAGGAAGAATTTCTTCTCTTCGCGTGATTCGGCAATCTTTGACATGTAATCGAACAGCAAAGCCTCATTGAATGTGGAGGCGATCTCAGCCAGAAAGATCGGATTTTGATAATAAATATAGGGTTGATTTTCAATGGAGTAATCACGATGCAGGCAATGACCGAATTCATGCGCAAAGGTGGAGACATCAGAAAACTTTTCCGTGTAATTTAAGAAAATTAATCCCCGGCTCGCATAACTCCCCCAGGAGAACGCCCCCGATCTTTTGCCGGGAGATTCGTACACGTCAATTACCCGCGCACGAACGGTGGCATCGTACTTCCTGAGATATTCCGCGCCAAGTGGTGCAAGAGCCGTACGCACCAGTTCAATAGCTTCTTCATAGGAATACTTCGTGTCAACGTCTTTAACCAGTGGGACATAATTATCATAGAAATGTAATTCTTCTATTCCAAGCCCTTCCCGTTTCAGCTCATTGAACTCGCTGATCACGTTAATATTCTCTCTTACAACCTCAACGAGATTACTGATTACTGTGGTTGGCAAGTAATCGGGAAACAGCGCCATTTCAAGCATTGACGCATAGTTGCGCACCTTCGCGAGCTTGACGTTGGCGAGCACGCTTGCGGCATAGGTGTTTGCCAGCACATCAATATACTGCCGGTAAGGCCGGTAATAGCAATCGAACACCTTTTGCCGGAGGGCACGGTCAGGCGATTCCAGGAGTTGTGCAAATCGTGCATGGGAAAGAAGGATTTTTTCACCTTTATGCTCAAACTCCCCGAATGAAATGTTATTGTCATTATATGCCGAAAAAATATCATCCGGTTTTTGCAAGGCAATCTCCAGTTCCGCCAAAACTGTTTCCGTTTCTTCAGAAAGGACATGAGGATTGTACCGGGCATAGCTTTCCAGAAAGAAGCGATATCCTGCCAGGCGAGCATTTTCATGAATCATTTTGTCAATATCATCCCGTGATAATGCAGACAACTCCTTTTTTATAAAAACGGTTTCAGCGGAAATCTTTGAAACAAGCAGTTCGATGCGGCCTTTCATCTCTTCATATACGGCATTTCTGGTATCCTCAAAAAAGCGTACATTCGCATACACATATAAATTTTCTCTCATGATAGAATGGTTAATATAAAACTGCATGAACTGACCGAGTTTCCCGGAATCAGCAAGAGAGCCTTTAAACTCCAGGAGCAGGGGAAGTTCTTTTTCTACCTTCCGGTAGTCTTCCTCCCAATAATCAGCCGATGCATACAAAACAGACAAATCCCATTTGT
>VGXX01000229.1 GCA_016873155.1 Planctomycetota bacterium
GCTGATGTCGAAGGCTGCAGAGGTAGGAGAGGCGGAACTGGAAATTGAAGCCGGTTACAAAGGACCCGATTTCGAAATATGCTTCAACCCTGAGTACGTCTTAGACGCCCTGAAGGTATCCGATAGTGAGACAGTCATAATGGAGCTTAAAGATAACAACAGCGCTGCATTATTTAGAACGGGTCATGAACAATTAAGCGTAATAATGCCTATTGAGTTAAAGTGATAATTATAAAGATAAAAGTTAGACAGGATTAACAAAATATACAAGAATTTTTTCTTTGTTATATCCTGTAAATTCTGTTAATCCTGTCTAGAGTGTCTAATGAGAGAACTGCCGGAAAGATATTTTACCAATAAGAACAAAGTTGTGAGGCTCGGTCAACTGTTAAAAGAGGCATTTCCGAAAAAAACCCTTGTTGACAAAAATAGTCAGAAGGTGATGAGCGTATGGAGTGAGGTTGTCGGTGATGAGATTTACAAGAGTACCAGGATTACGGGGATTAAAAATGGAATTATGTACGTAAACGCAGAATCATCGGCAATGATTCATCATTTGACTAATTTTGAGAAGTACGCTATAATTCACAAAATTAATAATATACTAGGCTCGAAATATATAGAGGATATCCGATTTAAGGTCGGAATTCCATAGCGCAACTTAGCCGCACTAATCAACCAGGGGCTGTCCAAAAAGTCTTATGAATATACCATAATGTAGGGGCTGAAAATCTTCAGCCCCTACCTGTCGCATGGTTTACGGACTTTTTGGACAGCCCCTGCGGAAAAACATATTAAAAAGTGTCTTCATAAAAGTGGAGCTTTGTAATTCCTTAATATAAAGGTAATACTATAAATGGCAGAAGAAAGTAATTTAGCGTTGAAACAAGATACATACGATGCAACGTCCATAAAAGTTTTGGGTGGTATAGAAGCCGTCAGAAAGAGACCGGCAATGTATATTGGCGATACCACAATCAGAGGTTTACACCACCTGATGGAAGAAGTCGTTTGTAATAGTGTAGATGAGGCTGTAGGAGGTTTTTGTGAAAACATAAGCGTGAAAATAAACCTGGATGGCAGCCTGACAGTCGTAGACGACGGCCGAGGTATCCCTGTAGACACGCATGCAGAGACAAAGAAGTCGGCGCTGGAAGTGGTTATGACGATGTTGCATGCGGGAGGAAAATTCGAGCATAAGAGCTATAAGATTTCCGGCGGTTTGCATGGGGTTGGGGTATCGGTTGTAAATGCACTCAGCGAGTGGATGGAGGTAGAGGTAAGAAGAGACGGGCACGTATATTTTCAGAGATACGAAAAGGGAGAGGTAAAGTCGCCCGTTGAGGTGCGGGGAGTAACCAAAAAGAGGGGAACAAAAGTTATATTCAAACCAGATCCAGAAATATTTGAGGACACAACGTTTTGTTTCGAAACAATAGCAAAGAGATTACGGGAATATGCCTTCCTGAACAAGGGATTGAAAATAACGCTAACGGACGAAAGAACCGATAAAAGCGATACATTCAAATATGAAGGTGGCATAAAGGCGTTCATAAAAGAGTTGAACGAGGGGAAAGAAGTAATCCATCGCGATGTTATTTACTTCGAAAAAGAAGCGAATGGAACCATAGTAGAAGTTGCCATGCAGTACAATGACGGCTACAGCGAGAACGTCTATTCCTTTGCAAATAATATTAATACGGTAGAAGGCGGTACCCATCTCAGCGGGTTTCGGGCCGCAATTACGCGGACGTTGAACAACTATGCAAAGGGCAAAGGAATTCTCAGCGAAGAAAAAGCGCCAACAGGAGATGATTACAAAGAAGGGCTTACGGCCGTAATAAGCATCAAACTACCCGATCCCCAATTCGAGGGACAGACAAAAACAAAGCTGGGCAACCGTGAAGTGCAGGGGCTCGTTGAAGCAGTGATAAATGAACAGCTTGGAATTTATTGTGAGGAAACGCCTTCGACGGCAAAGGCTATTATCAACAAGGGGATTGAAGCCGCCAGGGCAAGGGAGGCGGCACGAAAGGCCAGGGATCTGACTCGAAGAAAAGGCGCGCTGAGCAGCGGAAACCTGCCAGGAAAACTGGCGGATTGTTCCAGCCGTGATGTCGAGACCTCCGAGATATTCCTCGTGGAGGGCATTTCTGCAGGGGGCACAGCGAAGCAGGGACGGGATCGTACGTTTCAAGCCATTCTCCCTCTAAAAGGGGTTATCCTAAACGTGGAGAAGGCGCGCATTGACAAGATGCTGGGCAATGAGGAAATCAGGACTTTGATATGCGCTTTGGGGACAGGCATCGGGACAGAAGAGTTCAACGTAGCGAACCTGCGATATTCCAAGGTTATTATTATGACCGACGCCGATATTGATGGGGCGCATATAAGAACGTTGTTGTTGACGTTCTTCTTCAGACAGATGATAGAATTAATAGATAAAGGACATATTTATGTTGCGCAGCCGCCCTTATACAAAGTAACAAAAGGCAAAAAACAGGAATATATTTATGACGACAGGGAGTTACAAAAGAAGCTGATTGCGCTTGGGACAGACGATACCGTCATGGAGTTTGAAAATGACAAACTTGTCCCCATGAAAATGGGGAAAGAAAAACTGGATAATTCAAAACTGGGGAAATTACTCCAACTCCTGGCGCAGATGGAAGAATATACAAAAATGCTAAGGAAGAAAGGGATATCGCTGGATAAATTTATAGGTTTAAGGGATAAAAAAAGCGGGAATCTCCCGTTATATAAAGTAACGTATAAGGGTGAAATATCGCACCTTTATTCAGAGGAAGAGCTGGAAAAATTTATAAAGAAGAAACAAGAGGCAGAGGGAAGGGAACTGGAAATATTAGAAGAAGATGATACTATTGAAGTAGAACAGGAAAAGGAAAAGGCAGAAGGGGTTATAAAAGTTCTAGAGTACCACGAAGGCAAGGAAATCGAAAAAACAACGAGAATGATAGAAAGTTATGGTTTGTCGATAGACGAATATTTTGATGGAAACAGCAGTAAGGAACCACGGTATAAGCTGCTTTCGGGAGATTCGGAAATATATGCGTATTCTCTGAACGAGGTCCTGGCAAAAACACGCGAGATCGGTAGAAAGGGATTGGAAATCCAGCGCTATAAAGGCCTGGGAGAAATGAACGCAGAAGAACTTGCAGAGACCACGATGAATATTAACACCAGAACCTTGTTAAAGGTGAAAGTGGAAGACGCAGCCAAGGCGGATTCAATCTTCAGTATTCTGGCAGGGAAAGACGTTCAGCGGAGAAGAGAGTTTATAGAGAAACATTCATTAGAAGTAAGAAATTTAGACATTTAGTTTTTAGTATCAGTTTACCCCCTCCCCGAACCCCTCCCACCGGGGGCGGGGGAAAACCGGTTCCTCCCCCATCGATGGGGGAGGTAAGGTGGGGGTGCTGTACGGATACGTTTTTTGTTATGGGAGTTAGGGTGATTTTATGCTGAAAAAAGAATTAAAACAAATGGAAAACCTCCTTTTGGTTAAAAAAAATATATTGCTGCGGGAAGTTGAAAAGAGGGTTAAAAAATATCGGGATGCTAACAGCGGGAAAATGACGGATATTGCTGAAATTGCATCCAGCGCTTCTGATGGGGACGTGGAGATGATCGTTGCCGAAGAAGACGCCAGAGAGCTGAAGCAAATTGAAGACGCACTTGCGCGGATCAAGGCCGGGCATTACGGGGTTTGTGAGCAGTGCGGCCGGCCGATTAAAAAAGCGCGGTTAAAAGCCATTCCATTTGCTACGCTCTGTGTAAGCTGTAAGGAAGAAGAGGAAAAGGAGTGCAACGACAAGGCGACTCAGACCAAATATGATTGGGAAAACACTATCGGCAATTCAGAAAACGGCGAGATGGAAGAGCTAAATAAAAAGTATTCGGGAAGGAAGATTGCCGAATTGGAATTGGACGACAGCAAAAATTAGTATAATGTTTAGGTTCAATCGAGGACGATTGAACCAGCAATGCGATGGGCATGGTGTGCAGGGACGTGTTGCGGCAAACTTACACACCCCTAAGGCTGGTTCAATCTTGTAGATTGAACCAGATATTTTGAACCGGCGAGGGCTTTATGACAACTTTAAAATTCCTTAACGCGAACGCATGACACTGGTTGAAACTTTCTTAGATACCTGCAAAAGACTTGCCCGGAAAACAGCCGTTATTGATCAGAATGGCGCAGTTACCTACGAAGATCTCCGCACAGAGGCT
>VGXX01000230.1 GCA_016873155.1 Planctomycetota bacterium
ATTTTCATTCGGCATTATTCAGGGATGCTTTCTGTCAAATGAGTTTGTCGATGCATTGCCTGTGCATCGGTTGAAAGTAAAAAAAGGGATTTTAAAAGAAGTATATGTTAGTTATAATAATGGCGATTTCTATGAAATTGAAGATGAGGTGTCTCTCGAGGCATTGAAAAGATATCATGAAAATTGCCAAATATATCTGAAAGAAGGGCAAGAATACGAAGTAAATCTGGATGTTGCAGTATGGCTACGGAATGTTTCCGGGAAATTACAAAAGGGATTTGTAATAACTATTGATTACGGAGACACAATCAATGGAATATACAGATCGGCTGATGGTGATGGTACGTTAAGGTGTTTTTATGAACATACCGTTAACCGGGATTATTACGAACGGCCGGGAGACCAGGACATTACGGCGCATGTAAATTTTACACACCTGATGAATGCGGGGAAGTCGGCGGGGTTGGAAGTTACAGGCTTTACGAAACAGTCCCATTTTCTGCTCGCTCTGGGTATTCTGGAACGATTAAACAATACAAACAAAGATATTGAAACGATACTTAAGGTAAAAAATCTCTTTCATCCGGAGGGAATGGGTGATATTTTCAAGGTATTAATTCAGCACAAGAATGTTGACCATCCACTACTAACCGGCTTACAACCATTACATTCGTTAACAATGTAGAATTATAATAATACAACTTACCACAGAGAACACTGCAAACGCAGAGAATTCTAATGTTTTATTTATGTCCATCGTGTACTGTGTGGTGAATTATTTTGTAAAATGTTTATTTGGAAAGGGGGGTTGTATGAAAACGAGTCATACATCAGAACCTAACTCTATGATGGACGTGCTCATAGAAGCCATCAAGAGAGAACAGGAGTCGTACGATTATTATTACCGTGCCGCATTGCAGGCGGTAAAGCCCGCTACGCGTAAGATGCTGTTGTGTCTGGCGGAGTGGGAAAAGGGACACATCGAAGAGCTAACTAACCATGTGATGGAACTCAAGGCACAGATGGAGATTGATCGGGCTATTACCGGCGGTTAGTAAAAGCATAACTGTCCAGCCACGAATTTTCACGAATAGGCACGAATGGAAGAATATAGGCAAATGACGATTCGATTCTTTGCTTTTTGCTGGTTCAATCGTCCTCGATTGAACCGAACTGTTTCGGTTCAGGCTGCAAGCATGAACCAGCACAGTGGATACAGGCAAATAAAATTTGTGTTAATTCGTGTCCATTCGTGGCTAATGTAGGGAGAAAGCAATGGATATCAAGCGGGAAGATTTACTACAGCTATACTATTATTTAAAATTAACACGCAGGTTGGAAGACCGCGTCACATCGCTCTACCATCAAGGAAAGATATTGGGGGGCGCTTGGACGAGCAACGGCACAGAGGCGGTTTCTGTGGGATATGGCTATGCACTGGAGAGAAATGACATTGCAGCCCCGTATTTTCGGGATATGGGGGTTTTCCTGATTCGGGGTATTTCAGCAAAGCGTATTATGGCTCAATACTTTGGCAAGAAAACGGGTGTTACTGGCGGCAAGGAGGGAAACGTCCACATCGGTGATCTAAATTTCGGCGTCATTGGTTTTCCCAGTCATCTGGCTGATAATTATCCTGTAGGGGCAGGAGCTGCCCTCGCCTTTAAAATACGCGGCGAAAAGAGGATTGCAGTCGCATGTACCGGAGACGGCGGGACAAGCCGCGGCGATTTTCATGAGGGGATGAATTTCGCCGCAGCAAGAAAGTTGCCCATGGTATTTATCTGTAATAACAACCAATATGCCTATTCTACGCCGCTTCGGTTGCAGATGAATATTAAAGACATTGCGGAACGCGCCCTGGCTTATGGCATACCAAGTAAGATCGTGGACGGTAATAACGTCGTTGAAGTTTATAAGGCTGCAAAAGAGGCGTATGAGATTGCAAGAAATGGCGGCGGACCTACTTTTATAGAATGCAAGACCATGAGGATGCACGGCCACTCCGAGCATGACAGCGCTAAATATGTCCCGCGAGAACTCCTTGAGGCATGGAAGAAAAAAGACCCCATTTTAAATATGGAAAAATATTTATGGGAGAATTCTATTGCAAAAAAAGAGGAACTGGATGGCATCGATTCACGGGTAAAGAAAGAGATTGAAGAGGCAGAGGCATTTACAGAGCAAAGTCCTTATCCTGAACCAGAAGATGGTCTGAAAGGTCTTTATGCAACCCCCATAGCAGAGGAGTAGCAAATATGAGAGAGATTACCTATCTTGAAGCGATTAAAGAGGCATTAGACGAGGAAATGACGCGGGATCCCGGCGTATTCATCCTGGGCGAAGATGTTGGTGTTTACGGTGGTGCGTTTCGCGTAACGGAAGGGTTTTATGAAAAATATGGTGAGTGGCGTATCCTGGATACACCGCTATCCGAATCCGGGTTTACCGGCGCTGCCATCGGTGCTGCGTTGGTTGGTATGCGTCCTGTCGTAGAAATGCAGTTTGCTGATTTTATTTCTTGCGCCTTCGACCAATTGGTTAATGTGGCAGCAAAAAACCATTATCGCTGGGGCGCCGCAACCCCCATTGTTGTAAGGGCGCCATACGGCGGGAATATCCACGGTGGGGCATTCCACTCACAGTGTATCGAGGGATTCTTTTTTAATGTACCGGGATTAAAGATCGTAGCGCCTTCCACAGCATACGACGCAAAAGGCTTATTGAAAGCGGCTATTCGGGATAACGACCCCGTCATTTATTGCGAACATAAATATCTCTACAGAAGAATTAAGGATTCAATTCCGGATGAGGACTATATTGTCCCTATTGGAAAGGCGCGAATTGTCCTGGAAGGAAAGGACGTATCGATTATCACATACGGGGCAATGGTGCATACCGCACTAGAGGCAGCACAGAAACTCAAAGAAAGTGGCGTATCTGTTGAGATTGTTGACTTGAGAACCATCCTGCCGTTGGATAAAAAGGCGATATTTAACACCGTAAATAAGACAAACAAGGTGGTCGTATTACATGAGCAGACCAAGACGGGTGGTGTTGGCGCTGAAGTGTCATCTCTCATTACCGAATATTGTTTTGATTATCTGGACGGTCCCATCATTCGCATTGCAGCCCAGGATACACCCGTGCCGTACAGCGCACAGATGGAAGAAGCTTTTATTCCGCAGGTAAAGGATATTCTTTCTGCGGTAGAGAAATTAATACGCTATTGAAGTGGAGTATTGAAATATGACTGTTGATGTGATTATGCCGCAGATGGGCGAAAGTGTTGCAGAAGGGACCATTCTCAAATGGCTTGTGCACGAGGGTGATAGAATTGAGAAGGAACAACCTATCGTTGCAATCAGTACAGATAAGATCGATACCGAAGTGCCGTCGCCGGTTAGGGGTATTATTAAAAAGATTCTCTATCCCGAAGGAAAAACCCTGCCGGTACAGACAGTCATTGCTCAAATTGAGCCTGTTGAGGCAAAAGAAGCCGTCAGCGGTATTGGCCGGACGCCCACGCTTGAACCCACAAAAAAGGTTGAAACGATTAAGGCCGTAACAGAAGCAGAGAAGGTTGAAGAGGCAGAAAAGCGGTATTCGCCGTTAGTAAGAAGGCTGGCTAAAGAATACAACATTAATCTGGAAGAGGTAAAGGGCACTGGCGAAGGAGGACGGGTTACCAAAAAGGATATTATGGATTATGTAGCTTCGAAACCCGGTATTTCTGCGTCTCCTACAGCAGAGGCAGAAAAGAAAGTTTTGGAAAGAGAGATACTGGTTCCGGTAAGCCCGAAAAGAAAGATTACAGCAGACAGGATGGTGCAGAGCAAACGGACGGCTGCTCATGTGACGACGGTGTTTGAGGTCGATATGACGAAGGTCGTCCGGTATCGAGAACTCAATAAAGATGCCATGAAGAGGGAAGGTATTCACCTTACTTATCTTCCGTTTATAACCCTGGCTGCAGCTCGTGCGCTTAAGGAACATCCCTTGCTGAACGCCTCATGGACAGATGAAGGCATCGTGCAGAAATATTATATCAATATAGGAATCGCCGTATCCCTTGAAGACGGATTGATCGTTCCCGTGATAAGGGATGCAGATAAAAAAGACCTGTTGCAATTATCCAAAGATATTCAGGATATTGCAGCGCGTGCGCGTAACAAAAAATTGAACCTGGAAGACGTCC
>VGXX01000231.1 GCA_016873155.1 Planctomycetota bacterium
GAGCTGTGTATCGTAGCCCCCGTATAGTTGATGGAAATAGATAGATCGCGGACAGAAAATAAAGTCATTAAGAAATGATATGGGGATGTAGGTTTCCATTTTTCATTTTTTTTGAAGCAAAGGTTTGTAATTGTTTTTCCCATTGTTCCTTATCTGATGCCCATAGATCCCACTCCTTATCCGAAATAAACAAATCTAAATCGGTTGATTTTTCAAATTTCTGTTTGCCGTCTTTTATCCATTGCTTTGTATGTTCGAACATAACAATTCCTTTACGAGCTATATTGTAAGCGCCGTTGGCATCGGCATCCTTAGGCAAATTGGGATTTTCCTGTTTCTGGTAGTTGCGGGAATCAAAATGTTCTCCATGCTCATTTCTTACAGGGGACAGTAAAAAGTTGTCATCCTGCCCTTTTGCTGCATCGCCTGAATTTCTGATTTGCTGAATAAGGTCTATCACAAAACGAAAGGATTCCCATGCTGTGTTTTTATCATCAATTTTTGATAACGATACATTGCCATTCCTTAGCTGTTCCAATAAAGATTTCTGTTTATCAAAATTCTTAAATAATTGGTCTAACATTTTTTTGGGGGAATAGGGGTCAACTATATATTCATTTTTATTCTTACCCCTTCTTGCTCGATAACGTTCTAAAGAATTGCCGTTTTTGCTTGACCATAACGACCAAGTCTTTCCGGTATTTTCATCTGA
The DNA here is from genome assembly GCA_016873155.1 of Planctomycetota bacterium. Lineage (GTDB taxonomy): Bacteria > Planctomycetota > Brocadiia > Brocadiales > Brocadiaceae > Wunengus. The sequence continues at coordinate 713 of VGXX01000231.1, forward strand.
GTATTGAAAAAAATAATCTCCTTGTTTATCCACTCCGATTTCGGAAAAAGTTGAGAGAATTTGTTCTTTAATGCTTTGCTCGCTACCCTTTTTCAGATAGACAGTTTTTCGCCAACCTCTTGCAGGGTCGGTCACGGAAGTGTAATTGGCTCGCGTGTAAAGTATAATTCCCACCTGCTTTCTTTTTTCAATATCCTGATAATTGGCTACGGGCGGAGTAAGTTGCAAAGCTTTTGCCACAGAGCCAATTTCACCCGTCGGCACATTTTTATCTACCAGATAATTCAGCTTTTTAGCCAAAGCCAATTCGAATTTTTGATACACCTGTTGTTCAAACTTTTGTTCATTACGTTTAAAACCAGTGTTCAAATCTTCCAGTACGATAAAGGTCGGCTTAAATTCACCGCTCTGCTTATTTTTCATTTTTTTGATAATCTCGTGGATAACCAAAGAAATATATCCGTCTTTCAGGTTTTTGATATTTCCTTTCTGTTGCCAGTTTTCCTGTTTTTTTCTTCGCTTTTCGGCTGCTTCATTTATCTCCTGCAAATAATCTTTCTTGTTGATTACATCAAAATGGTCCTGTTCAATGATATTGCCTTTAGAATCAACGAGAGAATAGTAAACCAAATGTTTCCGGCCACGGTCTATGCCGAGGAATTGGATGTCGTTTGCTTGGGTAAAGCGGTTGTTGACTTCTCCATTAACTTTTGAAATTGCGATTGGATTTACTTTGCCTTTTATAAACCCACGTACAGGAGATTGATAATTAAATTTTACGGGTATGTTAAAGAAGAACTTCTCTGTGGTAAACCGCTTATCTTTAACTATATCGTGAGTAAAACGGCTTACGATTTTACCATCACTTCTGCGATAAATAGGCTGATTGGCAGGATGAAAAATCTTTTTATTATCATCGATTGCTTTCTCTCTGAAAAAGAGCTTTCCTCCCGCACAAAGCTGAATGGGACTGTTATCTTGAAAAAGATGCTCCCAGTATTTCGTTTGCAGATTAACATTGCTATTTTTGCTTTTTTCTCCTTTTCTCTCAGAAAAATCTTTACTATAAATCTCAAAAAGGTAAAGCTTTTCTTCGGATACATATTTCAAGACTACATTCCAGTCTATCGGAGTGAAATCACACTCGTAACATTCGCCTAAAATTTCATTTACTTCTGCTTCAAAAGCTTTTTTGTCAGCAAAGACCTTATTTGTTATTTTACTAAGAAGGGGGTATTTCTCTATATATGTTTTTTTGTCTTTGTCACGTTTGTGCACTATCATGAATTCTTGGAGTTTTTTAATCGCTTCCTTTTGACTACGCTTACCTATATCTCCGTATTTTTCTTTGAACTTTGCTTTAAAGCCCTTGCCAGACAACGTTTTGAAGTCCAGTTTTTTTAAGATCAATCTTCCTATATTGTCATCCGATGCATTGTAAATTGGGTTATTATTCTTAGTTGTTTTAAAAATAGATCTAATTATAAGTATGCCTACATAATATTTATTATTGTTTTTAAGCAATACGGCACCCTTGCTGCTTTCTTCTCCATCGCTCCACCCGCCAAGCAAAATGGGATTTTCAAAATTCAATTTCAGTTTGTTCTTTTTCGCGTCTTCCTGAGGCTTTTTGGTCAGGTAATTTCTAACGGCATCATACCAATTGAACCATTGAGCATCATCAGAATATAAAAGTGAGGTGAGCATGTTTGAAAGTTCAGGATTAATAGGGTTGCCTTTCACCTTGCCTTCTTTTACCTGAAAGTATTTAACGAGCCATATAAGCGACTGGGCTGTATCAAGCCACTCTTTAATCTTTAAAATATTATCCTCATTCTTGTAATCGGTTATTTTAAGCATGTCTGCCGACTTATCGCAAAAATCTTTTGCCAGGTCTTCCATATCGGCACAAATCAGGTTGATAAGGTTTTGACTTGGAGTAAGTTTTTCTTCGATTAGAGATTGCCTGTCTTCCAGAATAGATTTTCTGAAAAAATCTTCGCTCCATCCTTTGTCTCCTTCCTGATTAAGCACTTCAAATAATCCTGACAGTTCAACTGCGTCATTAATTTGCAGTTCTTTGTTTTTGTCTATATAAACACAGGCTTTATTGCCTTTCAGCAGGTCTTTTATACCGTGCCAGTTGGCAAAATACTTATCTGATACCTTATCAACGGCTGCCTTTGACCAATAAATTCCGTTCCAATCATCCGTTTGTTTCAGCCAGGCAATGAACTTTTGAATGGTTTGTGTATCTCCTTCTTGTGCTGAGTTCCCGAAGTATTTTTTCCCTGCCATACTTATTGCTTTTAATGTGTCTTCAAGATTCAGGATTTCGTTTGTATCCTTATTTGCTGCTTGTTGTTGCTCTTTTGTGTCGTATTTTAGTTCATGAAACAATGCTCTCTTTTCACCGCAGCCAATCTGTTTATACAGCGTTTTGAAAGGCGGAAGTTCCCTAAAATCCTTTTCTGCCCTTCGTGCCTGATTGTAGAGGTTAATAAGTGAGTTATAATGACCGAGAACCCGATTGTATTCCTCAATTCCCGATTGTGACAAACACTCTGAAAATCTGCCAATATCAAACATCTTCTCGTCAATGGGATATGCCTCAATCATTTCATTTGTTTTGGCATCTTTTATCTGCGTTGTTCTATTGGCATCTTTCAAAAATTGATAGGCATTCAGGTACTCGTCTTTCCGGGAATGAGGCACTTCCTCAGCATTCTGTGATTTCTTCTTTTTCTCTTGAACCTTGCCATCGCGAAACTGAATACAGTTGTCGGAAAATTTGGGTAAGTTTTCGTGAACAATCCGTGTAGCAACGGCAGTTGCTTTTTCTTCTTTTGAATAGTAATTCCCTCTGTTTTGGTTGTAACCGGAGAAATAAGTGAAGAATTTTTCAAAAGTTTTTAAGTGTGTTTCCAATTCCTTTCTCTCGTTTTCATCATCTGTTAACTCCCGAATATTGTTTTTGATGTACTTCAATATTCCTGCTTCAGTCAAACATTTTACGCCCTCTTTTTTTAATATTGGTTTACCCTTATCGTCTTTTCCTGCCTTTTCTTTTAAAGGCTGCGTTCCAGCATTGAAGGTTTTGACAATGGCTTCCCGAAGCGATTTTTCTTCTGAGACAATCTCTTCTTTGTGCTTATACTTCTCAAAATACTTAGAAAAATCAATTTGTTTGGCTTCGTCAGATGTTAAACTTCTGTTAATTACCTGCTCGTGTATCTTGTCCATAAAAGGTTTGAGGGCTATGTAAGCCTCTTTTATTTCCCGGTCTTTTTTAAGGATATTTCTAAACAACTTTGCCGCGTCTTCTGCTGCAAGTTGTTTCCCATCTTTTCCGATAGGCACCAATTCAAAGCGCAGGGTCTTGGAAAGCTGGTATTGGTTTGTGAAGTTGCTGAATATGTCTTTGTCTTTCATGGTTTGTGCCCCCTTTATTTTGACGTTTCCTGAGAAAAGTCCTCAGCGGC
>VGXX01000232.1 GCA_016873155.1 Planctomycetota bacterium
AGATGAATCCACGGGCATCAATGATGCTGTGATTTCTCGTTCATCCCTCTCAAGGTTGATTTCTATAAAATTAAATATTAACGGTGAAAATGTAGCGACATACAGGGCAGACGGTTTGATCGTGTCGACTCCTTTAGGTTCGACGGCGCACTCCCTGTCTGCGGGCGGTCCGCTGTTAACGCCTGATTTACATGCGTTTATTATCGTCCCGATATGTCCGCATACACTTACCAATCGTCCCTTGGTTGTTTCGGGAGACGTAAAGATCGAGATGGAGCTCCTGTCTCAAATGGGTGGTACAGGTTTCACGGTGGACGGACAGGTTTTTACAGAAATAGAGATGGGCGATAAGATAAAGATCGAACGGTCTGATATCGAGGTACAGATGATTGATACGGGGACAAGGACGTTTTACGGCGTATTACGCGAGAAATTGAATTGGGGAGGACATCCGAATTATGGCCGTAATTAAGATAAAAGAGAATTACTGTAAGGGGTGTCTTTTGTGCGTGCCTGTATGTCACAACAAATCGTTAGTGGTATCCGAAACGATCAACGAATACGGACTGCATCCGATAAAGTTCAGAGAAGATGCGGAATGTGACGGCTGTAAAAAATGCGCAATAATGTGTCCTGACGTGGCGATCGAGATTTATAATTAAAGGACGAACGTTATTTATGAAAGACAGTTTACCGGGGGTATATCTATAATGAAACAATTACTGACAGGAAATGAAGCCGCTGCCGAAGCGGCTATACAAGCTGGCTGTAGATATTATTACGGATATCCCATCACCCCTCAGAATGAACTTATCAATTACATGTCGATACGGATGCCGGAAGTCGGCGGCGCTTTTATCCAGGCAGAAAGTGAGATTGCGGCAATTAGTATGGTTCATGGGAGTGCAGCAGCAGGCGGCCGTGCAATGACGTCCTCGTCAAGCCCGGGTATAAGCCTGAAACAGGAAGGAATTTCATACCTTGCAGGAAGCGAGCTTCCCTGCGTGATGGTTAACATTCAACGAGGCGGGCCTGGATTAGGCGATATTTCCGCATCACAGGCAGACTACTTCCAGGCTGTGAAAGGAGGAGGCCACGGTGATTATCATACCGTTGTGCTCGCTCCGTCTTCTACTCAGGAAATGGCAGACCTTGTTTATGACGCTTTTGACCTTGCCGATAAATATCGGAATCCCGTCATGATCCTGGGTGATGCGCAGATCGGTCAGCTCATGGAACCCGTGGAATTTCATAAAAAACCGAAAAAAAATCTTCCGGCGAAATCATGGGCGCTGACAGGCGCCGAAGGGAGAAAGAAAAATGTGGTCAAGTCGTTTTACCCTGTAAAAGGTCAACTGGAAGAATTCAATGCTCATTTGCAGAAAAAATACAGGACAATTGAAGAACATGAAGTTCGGTACGAGGCTATCAATACCCATAAAGCCGATGTAATTCTGGTCGCTTATGGAACGTCCGCACGCATCTGCAAGGAGGTTGTTAAGAAGAGCCAGCAATATAAATTCAGGGTAGGGATGGTGCGTCCGGTTACCCTATGGCCGTTTCCGAAGGAGATTATCCGAAAGGTATCAGAAAGGGTTGAATGCATCTTAACTGTTGAAATGAGCGCCGGGCAGATGGTCGAGGACGTGAAACTGGCGGTTGAAGGGAGATGCCCGGTTCATTTCTACGGACGGACTGGTGGTGGAGTGCCCACATCTTTAGAAATAATTAAAAAAATAGTGGAGATCGTACCGGATAACCGTGCGGCAAATACGTTATTACAATTAGCAGAGGTAAAATAATATGCACGCCATATATGAAAAACCACAGACGTTTATAGATAAAGCAACACATTTTTGCCCTGGTTGCGGTCACGGAATTGTCCTGAGATTAATTGCCGAGATTCTTGATGCATGGGGCATTCGGGGGAAAACCATTGGACTTGCTCCCGTAGGATGCGCCGTTCTTGCCTATAATTATCTCGATATTGATATGTGTGAAGCTGCCCATGGCCGTCCGCCCGCCGTGGCGACCGGCATCAAAAGAGTTCATCCCGACCATGTCGTATTTGCCTATCAGGGAGACGGAGATCTGGCGGCGATTGGGACAGCAGAGATCATCCATGCCGCCAATAGAGGCGAGAATATTACCTTTATTTTCGTCAATAATGCCGTTTATGGTATGACAAGTGGTCAGATGGCTCCGACGACTTTACTCAGACAAAAAACCGTTACCACGCCATCAGGGCGAGATCCAATAAACTCCGGGCATCCCATCCGTGTCTGTGAACTATTAGCCGTTCTGGATGGCAGCAGCTATCTCGAAAGAGTAAGCTTGTCCTCCCCGGAAAATATCCGTAAGACAAAAAAGGCCATTGAAAAAGGGTTTAAAACCCAAATGGAGAAAAAGGGTTTTTCCCTGATCGAAATTCTATCCCCCTGCCCGATCTACTGGAGAATGGATGCCAACGAGGCGATGAGGTATATTGACGAAGAAATGACCAGAACCTTCCCCCTGGGTGTGGTAAAAGATTGGGAACAAAAAAATTAAGCTATGACGGAAAAGATAATCTTAGCCGGTTTTGGCGGACAGGGGATGATGCTGTTGGGGAAACTGCTTGCACAGGCTGCCATGGCCGATGGTAAATATGTAACGTATTTCCCTTCCTACGGCACTGAAGTTCGGGGTGGAACGGCAGTTTATTACCTTATCATTTCAAACGAAGAAATCTTTTCACCTCTCATCGAAGAAGCCGATACCCTCATTGTCATGAACCAACCCTCCTATCAAAAGTATAAAGACATGCTAAAACCAGATGGGTTGCTCGTCCTGAATTCCTCCATGATAAAATTAAACAACCTCCCTGACGTAAAGACATATAAAATACCCGCAACGGAGATTGCCAGTAAATTGGGGAATGTGCTGGTCTCGAATGTTGTTATGTTAGGCGCTTTCCTTGCGATAAAGAAGCTGTTCGCCGCCCATCTCATTTTGGATCAATTACAGGCAATGCTGAAAGGGAAAAAGGGGAATCTGTTTTCCCTCAATAAACAAGCCCTCGAAAGCGGCATGCAGGTAATAAAAAACGTGTAATTACGCCATGAATTTGACCCCATACTCTATCTTTTATTTCTTTTAAACAAAGTCCGTAAGAAGAAAATCGTAACAACAAAGGAGAGGGTGAAGCCATTTGCAAGCGCAATGATGGGGTTTTTTAAATGAACTCCGTAAGCTAACCATAGACTACAGCCCACCAATAAAAGACTCAGCATTACCGGTGAAACGTCTTTTAATTCCCTCGTTTTTATCCCCTGAATGATTTGCGGTATAAATCCCACTGTCGTACAAATTGCGGCAATTGTTCCCATTATAGACCACAGCATAACCCTTCCCTCGCTCATTTTCACCCTGCTAAGCTATTTCGTTGAACATAAAGTACTAACATGATAGCATAGTATCACATATTTTTGGAAATTCATTTTTTACTTCAAGTTTTTCTTTGCGCCCTTTGCATCTGTGCGGTAAATTTTTTTTAGAAAATGAGTATATGGGAATTTGGGAAATTATTTTATTTGCGGTTTCACTCATAATAATGTTTGTGGGGATGGCTGGCATTATCGTTCCCATCATACCCAGCATGCCTCTTATCTGGCTTGGGGCATTTCTCTATGCCATATTTACCCATTTCGAGAAGATCACGTGGATGGTATTGTTGATATTCGCACTGCTTACCATCTTTTCCATCGTGCTTGAAAATCTTGGGAACGTGTACGGCGCAAAAAAATTTGGCGCCACGCGATGGGGAATCATAGGTTCGGTAATTGGTACTGGTGTTGGATTTTACCTGGGTGGCCCTATAGGTCTGATATTAGGACCTGTCGTAGGCACGGTCATCTTTGAACTCATCAGTGGAAAAGGTTACAAGGGCGCATTGAAGTCCGGACTGGGCAATTTTGTGGGTTTTCTGGGTGGTTCGATAATAAAAGTAGTTATTGGATTAGCAATGATTTCCATTTTTATCTGGAAGGTGTTTCGTTTGCCAATCTTGATGTGATGAGAAAGACGCTTACAGTTTTTTGAAAAATCCCCACAATAATAACGTAGTACGTACTATGTAGGGGCGGGTTTGAAACCTGCCCCTACAAAGGTATTAACCCGAAATTCTCTGCCAAATTTTTAC
>VGXX01000233.1 GCA_016873155.1 Planctomycetota bacterium
AACCTCATTGATTTTGTTAATTAATGGATCTGCCAAGGATTGGATATTCGGTGGATGTAACAATGCCGCACCCCCTCCCCCTATCCCCCTCCCACCAGGGGAGGGGTGTATATGCGGTGTTTGATTACCGGAAACCCTCCCCCTATCCCCCTCATTGAGGGGGAGAAAGGGGGAGGGGGGAGAGTTAGGGTGGGGGTGGTCTATTACAGATTTATTACCCACATCAATCGTGAGAGAATTTAAAGGGATGGTAAATCCTGATAACCGTTTGGCTAACTCCTTGAGAGACTCCATGTCCGTTCGTTTGAGCACGCATTTCCAGGTGTTCGCATGAGGCGAATTCAGCGCGAGTTCCGTTTCCAGCCACTTTGTCCATTCTTTGTCAAAGAGTTCATCAAAAATATCTCCTTCATCCACTACGAAGCCAGGCACCACGCCTGATTCAATGGGGTAAAGACGCAGGATATAGGCTGCAAAACTGTGGATAGTGCCAATAAGGGCCTTGTCAATATCCTCCAGTGACTTCTTTGCCCGGCGTTCGATTTCACCATGTGTTGTATGGTAAAGTTCACGGATATCTGAAAGAAGCTCTTCTGTTTTTTTCCCATCCCCCTGTGAGGTCTGTCCATTGATAAAGGATACGATCTTTTCAAGTTCCTGCATCAGTCGTATCTTCATTTCGCTGGCGGCTTTTTCCGTGAAGGTCATGGCGACTATCCTGAGGATGGGGCTTTCTTCCGTTTGGAACCTTCTGTGGCCTAAAAGCAGATGTAACATCCGATTAACGAGAAGTGTGGTCTTGCCCGTTCCTGCGCCGGCCGTTACGACGATATTTTTATCCTGTTCGGATACGGCAAGTTTTCTTGTATCATTGTCAATGGGTTCTGACATTTTTATTTTTTTAGGAACTCAAAATTTTTGGATTTGTATTATTGATACACATATCATTTCACTTGAAACCGTCTTACTTAGAATGAATTATTATAACCCCTTCCTCATTTAAGTTTCCAGAGATATCGATAGTCACGGGCAAGAACAACTTTACAATCTCCATGTTCGTTAGCAAATGTTGCGTGATTCTGGGTGTGATAAATCGTGATGTCCCTTTCGTGAGGGCAAGGGGGAGTATGAGTTGGTCGGCAAGATATTCGTCAATGGTGCCCCTGGTTTTTAGAAAAGTGAAGAATTCATTACAGGCGTCATCGGCAACGGTTTCAGCGCGCTTACCAATCGCACCTAAGCCAAAATAACAACACTGGCTGTATTCGAATTTTCCCACCAGCAGGAGCATAGTCCCCTTTCCAAATGATGGAATTTCACTTAAAGATATTTCGTGGGGGATGTTTTGTCCCAGAAACCTTTTTTCTGCCTGTAACCGCTGTCGTTGTGCAATGTTTACATCCAGGTTGCTTACTGTAGACAGCCCTTCTACTTGAATGAGTTTTCCTCTGTCGTTGATCCATAGTGGGTGCTGCGGGTTTGACGGGTTTGTCTTGACGAGAATCTCGCCGCCACCGCGTGGGTAAAATCCGGCCTTAAGGGTTTGTATTTCTGCATCAAAGCCAATCTTCTTGAGAAAGTACAACCACTGCTGCTTGAGGTAATCAACGCAGGGACTGTGGGTAACGTGTGTGCCCCCGATAATGGTAATAGAAGAAGGCTTGTTCGCCAGACTCAGTGGATAGAAAATGGTTTGTAAAACAAGAGAGACAGAACCTGCCGTTCCAATGTTGAAATGGTAAGCGCCGGCTTGTGTTTCGCCTGGGTAGAATTTAAGGTCTGTGGATCGGAGTTGATTCCCTATGACCTCCGCATTGCAGATTTGGGCTGTAGAGTTGACAGCTTGAAGATGCTGGTGGCTGAGGCCGGGTACTTTTCTATTGGCACGGATGTTATATATCTCGAACGGCTTTTTTGTAATTACTGATAGTGAAAGGGCGGTACGCAGGATTTGTCCGCCACCTTCACCAAAAGAGCCATCGATTTTTATTATTTCTCCATGCATATTCACCAGCATACACAAAAGAAAAGGGTAGAATATTTTTATATCCTACCCTTCTATGCTTTAATCGTGTTATTTAAAATCTGTGGATGGGTTTTAATTTATTTGGAAAATCCCCGAACTACGGTGATGAGGGCGTCAAGGTCTGCAATATCAACCCCAAGGTCTGAGAGTTTTACATAGTTGGGATTCTTTGTGCCATTGGTCATTGATTCCTTCATCTGCGCATCTGTCCTGGACTTTTGATAGTCAGCGCTCGAAAAGTCTGGTACGCCGAATTGTTTTCCAGCCTCGCTGCCCTTGCCATCCGCAGCGTGACATAACTCACAGGTATCTTTGTATATTTTGCCGACATCTCCTGCGTTTACCGTAGAACCGGCAAACCCAAGATATAAACCAAATATCGTTGTAACAGGGATTGCACAATAACTAAAAATCTTTTTCAACGAAATATCCTCCTAAAAATGTTACCTTGTTGAGCAGTAAAAGTTACGGAATACGTTTTGATTCGTAATAAATTTCATGATGTTTACCGGAAATACTCATCACCTCCAATCGAGTTTATCCATGTATTTTTGATTCTATAAATTTTAAGATGTTCTTCAAATCGTTTTTTTTAAAAGTTGGTATGGGAGACACGGTCTTTGTTTCGCTTGCAATCTTTAAATGATTTTTACGCTCTTTGTCTGCTGATTCCATGTGTCTGTGGTCATTATGGATCTCGATGTAAGGGTATCGCCACTTTTTATACCCTTCGACAAGCACGACGTCAACATCGCCATAATTATGTTTCACGATATCTTTTATTGACGGCGGTCTTCGGTTTACCCGTTTAATGATTGCCAGTTTTTCCGGTGAGGATATAGAAACTACATCCGCCCCTGCCTTGTAATATGTATAAGTATCCTTTCCCTGGTAATCAATTTCAAAATAAGGGATATTGTACTTAATGGTACCGACACGGTATCCTTTTTTCTTCAGTCGGGGTATAATACGTTTTATAAGTGTAGTCTTACCGACATTTTGTTTACCAATGATCAAAACTACAGGAATATCTTTAGACAACGTTTATTTACTTTTTTCTCTGTTTCAGGCTATAACTTTATGATATAAACTTTCAGGATTGTTATGTGAATCGTTGTTTAATAGTTAATGCCAAAACAAAATAATCGTAGCATCTCTGTCATAGGGTGTCAAGCACTTTTATAGTGATAACCAGATGTTCATGTAATGCTTGTTTAAAGCAGAAAAATTTGCTATATATAATAACTTGGCGGAAATCTGTAAATGATTGAGTATGTAAATAAGGAACAAATTCTATAGTGTTTTTTGTTTAATGGAATTAATCATAATGTTAAGGTATGTTTAAATTGTATAGGAATTTTCATTTTATTTAAGCGGATTTCAGGATGGTATAAAATCCCCCTTAGAAAAGGGGGTAAGGGGGTTGTAAAATTGCCGGGAAAAACACAACCCCCTTTATCCCCCTTTGTTAAGGGGGACAACGCAGGACTTAATTTGTAGTGGAGGGGGTAGATGGAATCGGATGTTAAAAAGATCACAGAGAGGGTAAAACAAGAAAGTGATTTTGTGAACACCCTCATGTACGAGGTTGGCAAGGTAATTGTAGGACAGAAATATTTAATTGAAAGACTGTTAATCGGCATCCTTTCCAACGGACATGTATTATTGGAAGGTGTTCCTGGATTGGCTAAAACGATGTCAGTCATGACGCTTGCCAAATCATTGCAAGCCGGTTTCCAGAGGATACAGTTCACGCCGGATTTACTCCCTGCCGATTTGATCGGCACCCTTATTTATAATCCCAAAAGCGGTGATTTTACGGTGAGGAAGGGACCTATCTTTACCAACATTGTCCTGGCCGATGAGATCAACCGTGCCCCTGCAAAGGTTCAGAGCGCACTCCTGGAGGCGATGCAGGAAAGACAGGTCACAATCGGAGATCAGACATTTAAGTTGGACGACCCATTTCTTGTGCTGGCTACCCAAAATCCGATTGAGCATGAAGGCACGTATCCGTTGCCCGAAGCGCAGGTAGACCGTTTTATGTTTAAATTGAATATTACGTATCCTGATAAGAAGGAAGAACGTGAGATTATGGAACGCATGGCATTGACCAAAAAGGATTTTAGCGTGAATCCCGTAATTTCT
>VGXX01000234.1 GCA_016873155.1 Planctomycetota bacterium
TCCGGTCAGCATTAACCAATTTATATGTTGGTCTTTGCATGGAAAAGCCGATATCTTTTAAGAGCTTCCGCACATGCCCCGGATGGTATACTATTCCAAATTCCTCTTCAATAATCGTTGTTATAATTTTGGAAGTCCATACACCAGTGTTCAACCCATACGAAACGGGTCCACTCTCAAGAATATCACACAGCTTTTCTCTGTCCTCTGCCATGAGATTGCTTTTGCGCCCACTGCGATGTCCTTCCAATAAACCTTCTGTCCCATAAGAATTCCAGTTATTAATCCAGAGAGGGACATTGGTACGGTTGACTTTTAATATGTTTGCTATGTCCCCTGATGTATTCTTTTCTATACTGAGAATGATTGCGTGCATTCGTGTTGCCGCGCGGTATTGATAGTCTTTCAATGCCTCTTTGCGAAGCATTAGAAGTTTATTGACTGTACGCTGATCGCCCTTTGCAAAAATCGCATGCATCGTTCTCCCCCCCCCTGATTTGTGTATTATTACTTATGCGCAGCCATAATAATAAACCTTTTGCAAAGGCTTGTCAAAACATTGTTCCGTAAGATTGCTACAAAATAAGGGTTTTATCTAGTGCATGTCGATTTATTTATGCGCAGTTATATACAATAGAGATTAACACTCGAAGGTTTAATGCCATTCTGAACCGCATCATTACAGAAACGCTGTATCAAAACAATATTGATCTTAGATAGTTCATAGCTTCCCAAATACTTTAAAATTGCCTTTATAGCAGTTCGCCTGCTGATAAAAGTATTCTCAGGGACGCTTCCCTTTATATGTTCCAAGTATTTTTGGCAATATTTTTCTACGGTTACCTTTGGCATTTTTTGCAATACAGGTAAATCAAAAAGCCCTCTCTGTATATTTCGCAAAATTTCGCTATATGCCTCTCTCACCTCTGTTTTGGTTAAGTTAGGTTTGATTGTGCTTCTCCAAACTCCGTGTTGGTCTCGAAACTACATCGACCAGCCCCCGCAAGGTGAAGGCACACCTTCAGGGCAATATTTACCCCGCTTCCCTTCGCATTCGATACCCTTTTCTATTACCTTGCCGTGTCGATCCCCTTCGTTTCGTTTGCCTTTGCATTGTGAATGATATTTACGCCAGCGTATAGCCATATATCCCCCCTTTCAATAAAAAAGCCGTTAAGCCCTGCTGGTATCGGCAACAAGGCTAACGGCTTTTACTGGCATGTTTCCACGCCATAATATTGTGAATGCTTCCGATACAAGCATACAATGTATGTAAGGTACGTACTATTTACCGTACTCTTTAAACTCTGTCAAGTGTTTTTATGTGTTTTCATGTTCTTTGTTTCTTGTTTTCTTTTGTTTATGTATTTGATAGAATGTTGCGTATGAAAAACGATAATAGACGTTATGAAATCGGCAAAATGTTAATTAAGATTGTTGAATACCTGATTACTATTGCTTTAATTGGTAAGATACTTACTGAAAAGGTTACAATGGCAACAACTATAAGCGTCATAATAACCGCACTTATTGTGCTTGCTATTGCCTTCTTTACTATTCCAGAAAAAAAGGAAAAATAAACATGGACAGTCTTTATATCTTGCTCGGTGGTATAGTTTTTATCGCTGTATTCTTTTTACTCTTATCATTATTTTTAGAGTATAAAGAAAAGCATAAACACAGCTAAGCTACTGTAGCCCTGAAAAGGCCAGCCAGCATGCCACCCGCAGCGCTTGACGGACAAAAAGACCTGAAAGAGTTCATAAACAAAAAGCTCGACAAACTCGAATTACGCATAAGAGCATCGCATGCCGACCTGCTTATGAAGATATTTGCCATTGTAGCAGGCTGTACCAGCATAGCCGTTGCAGTATCCAAGCTTTTATAACCCCGAAAATACCAACCAGCAAACAGCCCGCACCACTTCAAAAGTGAATAGCCACAATAAGAAATCGTTGAACAGGGATTATCACGGGAACTAAAAAATACTAAATAAGTGGGGTTCTGTGAACTACCACTATGGTTGTAACTATTTGAATTCAAAAGAATAATGACAAACAGACCGTTTTGCCCACAACAGGATAATAGTATTTATTATTATCAATATACACAGTTTATTGAAATGGTAAAAAGACAGCACAGCCCTCGCAACCCCTGCAAATACAGCATTATTTATATTGACAAGCCAATTATAACAATATATATTATTGCTATCGTTTACCTAATTAATACTATCAAGAGGGCGTTTACCATATCAAAAGACTTCTTTCTCCACCCAACTGAACCTATGCAAAAACGATACGAAGCACTGAGGGCTTCCTTCGTAGACGAACTAAGCGCGAAAGAAGTTGCTCATAGGTTCGGCTGTTCTGTTCATACCATCAATGCGTTACGAAGAGATTTTACCGTGGGTTCTCTACCACCGTTTTTTCATCCTCTTAGTAAAGGGCCAAAACAACCACGACCCGCTACCCTCGAAGGCAAGGGACGAATCGTTGAACTGAGAAAACAAAACTACTCTATCGACGAGATAGAAGAGGTCCTCTTGCGTGAAGGCATTACTATTACTTCCAAAACCATACATCAGGTACTTCAGGCGGAAGGCTTTGCGAAACTCTTTCGCAGAACACACGCTGAAAGACGGGCTACTTTACAAAGGGCTAAGGAGCAAACAGAAATAGCCAATGTAAAGGACTTTGCCACCCATAGTTTTGCAAGAACCTCCTATGGTGGCATCTTCCTCTTTATCCCTTTAATCTTAGAGATGAAACTTGATTCAATCTTTAGCGAAACGGGTTTTTATGGTTCCAGGCATATACCCAGAATTAACTATCTCATGAGCTTTGTGGCCTTGAAGCTTATTGGAAAAGAAAGACTCTCTCATGTGACAGACCTTAACTTTGATTACGGCCTGGGTGTCTTTGCAGGACTCAATATCCTGTCTAAAGTTGCAGCCATAACCCAGTACTCATATCGCAATCGCCGCCAGTTGGTAGTAACACTCCTCAAAAAGTGGAATATCGCGCTCAAAGACAAAGGCTACATAGAGGGCAGACACATTAATCTGGATTTCCACGCAATTCCTCACTGGGGAGAAGAAAGCCAGTTGGAAAATCACTGGGTACCCACTGGCGGGAAAGCAATGAAAAGTGTGCTGAGTTTCTTCGCCCAAGACCTCGACACCACCTACCTTTGTTACTCCAACGGGCAACTCTCAAGAGAAGAAGCGCCTGATGAAATCCTTAACTTTGTCTCATTCTATCACAAAAGCCACGGCGCATTTCCCGAATGTCTTGTATTTGATTCGAAGTTGACCACCTACAAAAACCTCGACGTCCTCGACAAGGACTTTCGCATCAAGTTTATCACCCTCAAGAGGCGTGGCAAAAGCGTACTTCAAGACATAGGCGCTAACAAAGAATGGAAGCACATCAAGCTTACCATTCCCTCCCGTAAATACCAGCTATTAAAAATCCATGAAGCGCCAATTGCCATGAAAGATTATGGAGGAAATCTACGGCAAATTATCGTTACCGGCACAGGGCGGGAACTCCCCATGCTCATCATCACGAATGATTTTGAAACAAGCGCAAAAGAGATCATTGAAACCTATGCCCTTCGCTGGCTCATCGAAAACAATATCCAGGAAAATATTGACTTCTTTAGCCTCAACGCCCTTTCTTCTCCGGTAATCGTAAAGGTGGATTTTGATATCGCAATGACCTTGATTGCCAATACCCTATATAAGGCACTATCGGGCAAGTTTAAATTGTTTGAAAGAGCAAAACCAAAAACAACCTATCGAAGCTTTATCGAGGGTGATGCAAAAATTACTATTACTCCTGATGCCGTTCAGGTAAAATTCGGGAAAAAATCTTTTAACCCAATGATCATGGACTTTGTTAACTCATTACCAAAGATTAAAGTCCCCTGGATGAACAACAGAACCCTTGTATATTCGTTTGAATAAATTTAGTATTTTTTAGTTCCCGTGATAATCCCTGTTTAACAGAAAAACCAAAAAATACGTGCCTCCCAGCGAACCCACCATTCGGCGTTTCCTGCAACACGTTGATGCACAGGCAGTAGACAAGGCATTTTCCGGTTGGATACATGCCCTTTCCGGAAAAA
>VGXX01000235.1 GCA_016873155.1 Planctomycetota bacterium
GGAATATAAATAATATTTTAATGATTAGGAATTTCAAAGTTTGTGTCATAGCATGTCAGACAACCCCCTGAATCCCCCTTTTCTAAGGGGGACCTAAGGAAATCCCCCTTAATAAAGGGGGCGAGGGTTGTTTTGACCCCACCGAATCAATTACGCAAAGTTAACATATACAAATGTCAGTCTGGATAAATGAAGAATCTACGCCTAATTAATTGTATAATTTATCTGAAAATATTCAAACAACAGTTTTCGATACCAGCATCTCCTTTATCTTCATAATCCTGCTGATGTTTGAGCGCTCCATCTCATCCAACTTAGTTTTAATAAATTTTATGGATTCCTGTAACTGCGGAATCAGCACATATTCCAGGGCATTCACCCTCCTGCGTGTCTTTTCAATCTCCTTTGCCAACAGACGAATGGACTGTTCTAATTCAGCAACTTTCACCACATGAGGGAAAAATTCTTTCAGTTGTATAATTGCATCGTCAAGGTCAACGGTTGTATCTACCAGACTGTACGAGTTGTTCTCTGTCACAGACACATCGAATACAGGCGCTTTTACATTCAAGATACTTTTCTCAGAAACCTTTATTCCCAATTCTCCTTTCGATTGTTCTAATGCAGCAGAAATTATCCCGGAGGAAGAGGTAATCCGGGCAAGCACAAACATCTTCATACAATTGGGTAAACCCGCATCAACCTTCTGACGTGCTTCTTTATGCGCCTTTACCAAGAGCAAAAACTCCCTCATAAGCCCTTCGTTTTTGTCTTTCAGGAGTTTATGCCCTCGCACAGCCGCTGAGAGCCTGCGGCGCAGTTTAAGAAACTCCATCCTGGTAGCATTGATTTGTATTTTCATGGTTTGTAATATCTTTCTATATATACCGGCTTGATCCGTTTCAATTCGGTTTTTGGTAAATATCCCAAAATTTTCCAGCCAAGATTGAGCGTTTCTTCAATGGTCCTGTTTACCTCCTCGCCCTGTGAAAGGAACGTCTTCTCAAAAAGTTCTGAAAATTTTATGTATTGCACGTCCGTTGGCGTCAATACCGATTCTCCCAGCACAACGGCCAGTTCCTTAACGTTCTTTCCCCTGGCATAAGCCGCATAAAGTTGATTCACGACGTCCGCATGGTCCTCCCGCGTCTTATCCTTGCCTATCCCCTTGTCTTTGAGCCTGGAAAGAGAGGGCAATACATCGACGGGCGGATAGATACTCTGCGTATGAAGTAAGCGGCTGAGGATAAGCTGTCCTTCCGTAATGTAGCCCGTAAGGTCTGGGATAGGATGCGTCTTGTCGTCTTCAGGCATCGTTAGTATAGGTATCTGGGTAATCGACCCCTTTTTGCCTTTTATGCGTCCAGCGCGTTCGTAAATGGTTGCCAAATCGGTATACAAATATCCGGGATAACCGCGGCGCGCGGGTACTTCCTTGCGTGCAGCAGAAATTTCCCGCAAGGCCTCGCAATAGTTCGTCATGTCCGTGAGTATGACCAGAATATGTGCGCCCTCCTCATAAGCAAGATACTCGGCCACGGTCAGCGCCATACGCGGCACGGCAATACGTTCTATGGTTGGATCGTCTGCCAAATTTATGAAAAGGACAGCCCGTTCGATAGCGCCCGTTCTCCTGAAATCCGTTATAAAGTAGTTAGCCTCTTCAAAGGTAACCCCCATGGCCGCAAAGACCACTGCAAACTTTTCATCGGATTGGAGCACCCTTGCCTGCCGCGCTATCTGCGCAGCAATCTTCGCGTGCGGGAGTCCTGCGACTGAGAAAATAGGCAGTTTCTGTCCGCGCACGAGGGAGTTCATACCGTCAATGGAAGAAATCCCCGTCTGGATAAATTCCTTCGGATAATCACGTGCGCAGGGATTGATCGGATTGCCGTTGATATTCAAATATTTTACCGGAATGACAGGTGTGCCTCCATCAATCGGTTTTCCAGCCCCGTTAAATATCCTTCCAATAATATCCGGCGATACCCCGATCTCCATCCCCTTGCCCAGGAACTTTATCCTGACATTATCCCTGGCGATCCCGCGCGTCCCCTCGAATACTTGAACGAGCGCCCTGCGGTCTGCAATTTCTAAAACCCTTCCGCGTCGCACCTCGCCGCTGGATAGTTTTATCTCGGCAAGTTCGCCGTAAGTAACCCCTTCCACCTCCTGCAGCAGGATGAGTGGGCCGATAATATCCCGAATGTTCAAATATTCCTTAAGCAATTTTCTACCTCATAACGAATAATATCAAAACTTAACCACAGATTTCGCAGATTACACAGATTTTCTCTCGTCTCTCGTTCCCAAGCTCCCGCTTGGAAACGCGCTTATAGTAAAAGCTCCTGCTTTTTGTTAAATTTCAATCAAATCAATCTCTATGCAACCTTCTCCAGTAGAGTAATTTCTCGCACTTGAATAAACCCAATGCTCCGCTTGCTCTACAAGTCCACGTTTTACAGGATTATTATGAATGTATGTAACCTTTTGCCTAAATACATCTTCTTCCATTATCATCTGAGGATGGAACCCTTCCTGCCACACCTGATATTCGCTATCTGTCTTGTATTTCTTTTTGTAATATTCAAATTGATTTAATAACCATTTTCTATCATCGGCTTGTGCCGTTTTAATTATTTCTCGTGCGGTATAGCTTTTAAAGTCTTTCATTATTTGGGATAAGTTGTTAGCAGAGGCAATAAGGTGAACATGATTATCCATCACTACGTAAGCAAATAGCTTTAGGCCTTTATTCTTTCTGCAGTAAATCAAAGACTGAACAACGATATCAAAATATTCCTTCTTTGTAAAAACCGGTATCCACTCAATTATGGTAGATGTTATGAAGTATACACCGCTATCATTTATTATTTGGTAACGTGACCTCATTGTTTTACTCAAAGCAGAGCTTTTAGTACGCACCCGTTGCCAAGCAGGAGCATGGCAACGAGGATGTGTGGTTTTGCCACTCACCACTTGTCACTTGTCACTCGTTCCCAAGCTCCCGCTTGGGAACGCGCACCTTCTTTGTCCTACTTGCTTGTCAATGCCACTAATTCCCGCATCATCTTCGTTTCCAGTTTATCAAATTCGCCAAGACGCTCCTCTGGGATAAAACGCATCTGAGCAATGTCTGAAAGTGAAGAAATAGAAAGTATCATTCCAAGTTCGACATTGGATTGCAACAATTCATTTGCCTTATCATAGAATCTGATGATTACCGCTAACATAAGAAACTGTTTTTTCAGGGAGGTATACGTATCACGGAGGTCGTAAGCATTCTGATATAGAAAATCTTCACGAATCATTCGGGCAACATCCATGAGGAGGCGATCTTTTGGTGAAAGGGAATCAATTCCTACCAGCCGCACCAACTCCTCAAGTTCAGCCTCCTTTTGCAATATCCCCATGGCCTTTACACGGCACTTCTTCCATTCTTTGTGGATATTAGTAATAGCGTACTCGTCTACAACGTCCTGATAAAGGGAGTAGCTGGTCAACCAATTAATTGCGGGGAATTGTCGTTGGGATGCCAGCCTGTCATCTAGTCCCCAGAATGCCATTACCACCCGCAGTGTGGATTGTGTTACGGGTTCTGAAAAATCACCGCCCGGGGGCGAAACTGCACCAATTACACTTAAACTCCCCTGTCTCTCGTCAGAGCCAATGCATATCACATTTCCCGCACGTTCATAAAAACTGGCCAGTCTGGAACTCAGATACGTGGGAAATCCTTCTTCGCCTGGCATCTCTTCCAGCCGACCGGATATCTCCCGCATGGCCTCGCCCCAACGCGAAGTAGAATCGGCCATGAGCGCCACGCTGTACCCCATATCACGGTAATACTCGGCAATGGTAATTCCCGTAAAAATCGACGCCTCCCGCGCAGCAACGGGCATATTGGATGTATTGGCAATCAGTACCGTTCGTTCCATAAGGGGTTCGCCTGTCTTTGGGTCTTTTAAAACAGGGAAATCAATCAGCACCTCCGTCATCTCATTCCCGCGTTCACCACAACCCACGTACACAATAATATCCGCATCAGCCCAACGGGACAGTTGGTGTTGAATCACCGTCTTCCCGCTGCCAAATGGTCCTGGTATACATGCAACGCCG
>VGXX01000236.1 GCA_016873155.1 Planctomycetota bacterium
TCCCTATAATAGGAATAATCTTATTTCATGCCTGATATAAACGACAAGATAAAAACCGCCTGGATCAGGCAATTGAAGGAAGACTGGAAGACGGCAAATTTCCTTTACTTTAAGGACTCTATGCGCCCCCCAAACTTTGAACTCTCTTGTTCAGGGTTGGCATTGGGCAGGTGGGCTGGCGGTTGTCGTCGGCGTCTCTTCATCAGTATTCATCTGGTCAAGACGTATGCCTGGGAATACGTCCAAGAAGTTCTTTACCATGAAATGGCGCACCAATACGTGGAGGAAGTTTTAGGCATCCGTGAGGAGCTTCCCCACGGAGAGGCTTTTAAGAGGGTTTGCCGGGAGAAGGGGATTGATCCGGCGGCTACGGGTGACATTCACATCTGGATAGAAAAACGAAAAAACAGATTCACCGTGTGTTCGGAAAACCACCAGATACTGGATAAGGTTCACAAGCTGCTGGCATTGGCCCAAAGCCCCAATGAACACGAGGCTCAGACTGCCATGGCTAAGGCGCATGAGTTGTTATTAAGACATAACCTGTCGCTCCTGGATACTCAGGCGAAATGGAACTACATTCATAAGCAAATCGGTGAAATAGGGCGGAGGGACCCCACGAAGTCCATAATCAGTGCGATCCTTTGCAAATATTTTTTTGTAGAGGCCATCTGGACGTTCGGGTACGACCAGCATAGAAACCGGCACGGACGGGTTTTGGAAATTTATGGGACGCCGGAAAATGTCGAGATGGCAGAATACGTGTATCATTACCTTCAAAACGTCCCGGAACTCTTATGGACAGAGTACCAGGAGAAAAACAAAATCAAGGAGAACAGGCATCGAAGGACTTTTATATATGGACTCTTAGAAGGTTTTTATCATAAACTGGAAGGCAGGGTGGTGGAAAATGCGTCACAAAAACTGGTATGGAAGGGGAACCCCCGGCTCAAGGAGTTTTATCTCCAAAGAAATCCTAGGCGTACACGCACCTTTTCCAGGTATTCCAAAACCTGCCAGGATGCCTATAATTCCGGAGTATCTCAAGGGAAAAAGCTGATTATTCACAAGGGAGTCCGTGAGAGGGGCAACGGGGAAATCAGGTATTTAAACTAACCGTTACAAAGGGTGAATTATTAACGGCTGATAACAGTTTAATACCTATTGCCCGACTCGAAACATCCGGTTCAATCTGCAAGATTGAACTAGCCGTGAGGAATAATCTCATTTCATGAAAGTAACATCAACTGGCAGACCATTAGGGGCTGAATGGTTTATAAAAGGGCTTGAGAAGATGCTTGAGCGGGACATTTTACCTAAAAAAGCAGGACGGCCAAAGGAAAAGAAGGAGAAGTAATAATATGGGAAGTGTCTCTCCCCCTCAGCGTAATGTTAGGCACTCATTACATAAACTTGCGCCTCTTAAAGGCTTTAACATCTTCGGTAGTAAGTTCAAACCATTCACCGTTTTTCCTTCGTTCCTCAAATCTCTTATGCCAGTATGCTTCAATACCAATGGGGTCATCGGTTTTTATAGTATGAACCGTTGTAATTTTGTCTGGAAGCTGAATACCCAGATCGTATTCTCGCCTACCAAGGGCGTTGGTTCTGCCAATTTTGTAATAACGCCCCGACTTCATAAGGTAAACGTATCCAATAACTTGTTGTTCTTCTGATATTGTGTATTCTGGCTGACTCGTTCTTGTAATCGGTTGACATATTTCTACGATATTATTCAATCCACCTTTGCGTTTGCAGTATTCGATTATTTTTCTCGCAAGCTCGGCTTTCTTGCCGACCCGACTGAAAACACTGTGGCTAGGAAAATTCTTGTCCTGTTTTGCTTTCAATCGAAGCTCTCCCATAACAGGATACCTACCCAGTTCTTGAATTAGAGTAATGAATTTTTCAATCACCCATTCATCTTCATACGATCCCTGTAACTTGTTGGGCGCATATCCTGCCTCGACAAGAGCATCTCCCCACCTGGCCCAATACTTTCCAAACCAGTCTGTCTTTTGGATTCCTGTTTCGGTATAAAATCTTTCAACGCCAAGCGGTACTCCATTGTTCTTTTCTGCGGTGTGCTTAATTTCATTAATTATGTGTTGCTTATCCATTTGGTTTTGGTCAGAATCATTGCCAAATATAAATTATACTGCCTATATGCAGTCTTTTGTTATGGCTATAAAAGCCAAACAACATAAATCGCTACGGTCATAACCGGTAGACCGCAATGAGTATTAGACCGTCTTATGAGTCAACAATTCTTCATCAAATTCAAGTGAGTAAGATAGTATTGTCTTTAAATCTATTTTTTTAGAGGCATTCAGGATTTCAATTCCCACTATCTTGTCTTCATGAGTAGTGTCTAAATTAACTCCTTCTGAAATTTCGATAACCCCTTCTGGCGACTCATCTCCTAACTTCAAATACAAAGCGTCTACTTCGTTGTCGTAATAAACCTTCATTTTTTTCTTCCTTTCTTTAAAGGATAGTTTGTTATTACTGTTGTTATATCATTTTCAACGGCAATTATGATTTTAAGAGGATACTCAAATCCTTCAACATTTTCAATAATTTCATGCGTTCCTTGCGACAATTCTATATTTTGCAAAATATTTAAAATTGTTGATTCCTGAATATTGTATAGTTTTGCTCTCCTTTTAGCGTGACGAGAAAATTTTATCTTCACAAATTCAAGCCTATTTTTAATTATACTATCTATATGCGGCTTTTATTATTTTACGGCTATCGTGAAATTTATTTCGCAAATGTATAATAAAATAAGTTGTTCTGTCAACAAGTATTTTAATGAAGAGGACACTTCTAATATTTCCCTTTACTCCTCTGGCAGTTTCAAAAACCCTTCTCTATCCTTTCTGCAAGGAATATTCAGTTTTTCAGTTTACCTCTGAATTTGTTACAAAAAGAAGAAACTTAAAATTATGGTAACAATTTGGTTATTTGAAAATCAACATTCATGCATTCATCGGATTCACCGTAGGGGCAGGTTTCAAACCTGCCCCTACACAGTGCGTTTGGCCATTTCTTTCAGTTTTCGTATCCTATTCAGCACGGGCGGGTGCGAGTAGTAAAATGCGGCATAGAGGGGATGGGGGTGGAGATTCGAGAGGTTATCCTTCGAAAGTTTTACAAGGGCGCTGATCATGCCCTGGCTGTTTCCCGTCATCTCATAAGAAAAGCGGTCGGCTTCGATTTCATGCCTTCTGGAAAAATAGTTGAAAATGGGAGTAAAAGGGAAGGCAACTATAGAGCCGATAAAACCTACAAGAATTACCTTCGCAAAGAAGGTGCTCTCCTTCAAATGGAAGAGATGAATGAGGGAATCGCCTTGAAATATCTGAAATGACAGATACAGTGCAATCAATGCGATAAGCTCAGAGGCAATGAGGTGTTTTAAGAGATGCCGTTTCTTCCAGTGTCCCGCCTCATGTGCAAGGACTGACAGGATTTCATCGTTGTCCATCTTCTCAAGCAGGGTGTCATAGAGGATTATTCTCTTCACCTTTCCAATGCCGGTAAAATAGGCATTGGTGTGTTTGGTCCTCTTCGAGGCATCCATCTTAAAAACCCTTTTTACCTGTATACCCACCTTTTGCATGAGTTTGTGAATACCTTCCCGGAGCGTTTCGTCTTCAATGGGTGTAAATTTGTTAAAGAGTGGTTCTATTATGTATGGGAAGACGTACATCATGACGATACTAAAGCCGAGGAAGAGACACCATATCCACAACCACCATAAATGAGGGCTTGCCTGAACGATCAGGAGTCCGGCAGAGGTTACTAATGCCAGCAGGATCGTAGTTATTACGAGCGATTTTATGGAATCTGTTGCCCATAATCTCCATGTCGTAGTGGTAAATCCGTACTTATTTTCAATTTTAAATGTATGGTAAAGGCTGAAGGGGATTGCCAGCAGCGTTTCGGCATAGAGCAATGGGAAAAAGAAGATTAGTCCTGAAATAATGAAAGGTAATTTCAGGGAGACAATCCACGAGTTGTATGTATTGAGCAGATTGCCGAACAGGAAAAACAGAATGACTGCTGTATGAAAAACGGATGAAACAACCTCAAATTTTGTGTTTG
>VGXX01000237.1 GCA_016873155.1 Planctomycetota bacterium
CCAGAGATATACCGGTTGGAAATGGTTCGATGCTTGTCACCTTCGATCGTGAGTATCAAATCAGGGATATTTATTATCCCTACGTGGGGAAGGAGAATCACACCATAGGACATCCCAGCAGGATGGGTGTCTGGGTCGACGGTCAGTTTAGCTGGATGGGAGGGGAGTGGCAAAAGACGTTAAAATACAAAGAAGACACCCTGGTGACCGATGTGAAGGCGAGGAATGATCGTTTAAAAATCGAACTTCAGATGTATGACACGGTCGATTTCCACTTGAATATTTTCGTGAAGGAAATCGTCGTCAGGAATTTGGAGGGAAGGGACCGGGAAATACGACTGTTTTTCAACCATGATTTTCATATCTACGAAAATGAAATAGGGGACACGGCCTATTACGACCCGGATACGAGGGCAATCGTTCATTATAAATCCCAGCGGTATTTTTTGATCAATTGTTGCGATCCCACCCAATGCGGGGTAGACCATTTTGCCACCGGCATCAAGGAGTTACGCGGCGCAGAGGGGACATGGCGGGATGCTGAGGATGGTATATTAAGTGGGAACCCCATCGCTCAGGGTTCGGTCGATTCGACATTAGGCATTAATCTTCAGATAAAAGCAAATGGTGAAAATGTTGCCCACTACTGGATTGCTGCGGGGATGAAGCACAGTGATGTGGTAAAACTCAATAAAGTTATCTGGGAGAAAACGCCCGAAGAGTTGATCAGACGTACTGAAAATTACTGGAAAATGTGGGTTAATAAAGAGGTCTTTAATTTCTACGACCTTCCTCAAAGGCTGGTATCGTTTTTCAAAAGAAGCTTGCTGCTTATCCGGACGCAGGTCGATAACAATGGCGCCATCATTGCCGCGAATGATTCAGACATTGTCCAGATGGGCAGAGACACCTATTCTTATATGTGGCCGAGAGACGGCGCCCTGGTTGCATACGCCCTCATCAAATCCGGATACATGGATACAACGAAACGATTTTTCCAATTTTGTGCGGACGTCATTTCCAAAGACGGCTATTTGCTTCACAAATATAATCCGGACAGGTCTGTTGCCAGTTCGTGGCATCCGTGGATGAAGGACGACAAGAAGAGTCTCCCTATCCAGGAAGATGGCATTGCGCTGGTCGTATGGGCATTGTGGAATCATTACGATGAGTTCAGGGATATTGAATTTATAAAGCCTTTGTACCGGTGTCTGATCATCAACGCGGCGGAGTTTATGGTTAAATTCAGGGACGAAGAGACCGGTTTGCCTTTGAATTCATACGATCTGTGGGAAGAGCGATACGGCGTGCATACTTTTACGGTATCCGCGGTTATTGCAGGATTGCGGGCGGCTGGCAACTTTGCCTGTGCCTTTGGTGAACAGGAATATGGCAAAAAATATTATGAAATTGCAGAAAAAATGAAAGAGGCATTGATAGCATATTTTTACGATAAGGATGAGGGAAGATTCGCAAGGATGGGGAAAAGGACTGCAAAAGGGTATGAACTGGATATGACGGTGGATGCGAGTCTTTACGGGCTGGCGGCCTTTGGGACGTTCAGTCCTGAATTATCAATGGTAGCGTCGACAATGAATGCAGTGAAGGAAAAACTGTGGGTAAAGACGTCTGTGGGTGGGGTTGCCAGGTATATCAATGATATTTATCATCGTGTTGGCAATGATACGGAACGTGCGCCGGGAAACCCGTGGTTTATCTGTACAATGTGGCTGGCAGAGTATGACATCATGAAAGCAAAAAATTTGACCGAACTGAATAACGCCTTGCCCATTCTGGAATGGGTTGTGGACAGGGCGCTGGTCTCCGGAGTTCTGGCCGAACAGATCGACCCTTATACCAATGAGCCGTTATCGGTGTCGCCTTTGACCTGGAGTCATGCGGCATTTGTGACGACATTGATACGATACATGAAAAAGAGGGAGGAGATTTCAATATGCGATAAATGCGGCAACTCGATGTATTACATGCATCGGCGTGTCCAAAAACCTTGCGGTACTTAACTATTGTAAATGACAAAATTAAGTATACATTCCCTTTACCTGACCTCTCCCACCAGGGGTAATATCATTGAATTAAAATATTGTGCCGCCCTTTCGGGGCTAAAATATTATCAAATCCTTATCCCAGGGCTGTCGCCCTGGGCTATACTCTGACAGCCCTTCGGGCTTTGTTTTGTGAGAGAAACACTTTCCATTAATTCAATGACATTGCCCACGGGGGGAGAGGAAATTCCTGCATATCCCATTATTGAGAGGTGTACTTTGTCTCCCAGCCCTTGACTTCGTCGTGAGCACAATCGAACGATTGGAGGGGGGGGTGTATTATGTATATTTTTTTAATTCTTTCACATAAATACATGAATACGAAAACCAAACGTAGGGAACCTCGTAAAAAACCCCCACGGGTGAGATTGTTATTCCTCATCCTGTTGGGTTCTGCGATTATAGCGTATGTATCAACACGATTTGTAGGGTGCGCGGAGTATGCATTTTTTCGTTACAATCCTCCATATTATGAGCCAAGAGACCTTGAGAGATATGAGGCGATGAAAGAGGACGTGGAAAAAATGTTAGGAAAGTCGTTGGATGAGATAGGGCTGGAAAAGGCGCAGAAATACTTAAAATACAAAGATATCGTGATAACTGAGGAACATTTAGAGCGAGAAAAAAGGAAATTAGGAGAAACCCTGAAAAAGCTGGAAGAGGAAGAACGGCACAAGACGATATGGGAAGAGAAGCAATAGTTTTAGATAAGGCAAGTGACGTGTGGCGGGTGACAGGTGACGTTTTACTCCGTCACTCGTCATTCGACACACGTCACTATTTCTAAAAACTCACAAAAAAACAAGTTTTTACAGAGTAATAAAATGAGGAGAGGGAAACTGCCGTGATGACGGGCAACTTATGATTTTTCCTTATTGTGAACCTGGGTGGTTAAGAAATTCTCAATGCCCATGTCCTTAATTTCTTGTAAATATGCCTCTTGATCGTTGGCGTGATTCTCTTCATCAAGAAGGATATGTTCGAGTAAATCGCTTGAACCGGCATCGCCCAAACTGTCACACAGCGTAATTGATTTTTGGAGCCTTTGAATAGCAGCTTTTTCTAATGCATAATCATTTTCCAATTGTTCCTTCACGGTTTTCCCGATGTCCAGTTTATCTTTTTCCATTTTGGGAATACCTTCCAGATACAACATGCGTTCCAGCAGTTTTTCTGCGTGCTTCATTTCCTCTATAGAGTTCTTCTCATTAAACTCATACAAAGATTGGTAGCCCCAGTTTTCACACATTTTGGCGTGTACAAAATATTGGTTGATGGCGGTTATCTCTGCCTTGAGCACTTCATTGAGAGCTTCAATTACTTTTGGATTGCCTTTCATGATACCTCCCCGTGTGATAAAATTTTCTTGTGAATAAAGGTGGTTAATGCAACCGTAGTTTTGGGTATTTTATAGACATTCTGAAACCTTGTCAATTACAAAAAAGTATTGTATTTTCGTCTGTTCTAGAAAAAAGTTGACTTTGATGAATACATTTAATAATCTAAATAGCTACTTTAACGTTTGAAATTCGTAATAAGGTAGCGTAACACCGTCTCGGTTGTGCAAAAAAGTTTTTGCCGGTTCAATCGTCCTCGATTGAACCAAAACGTTTCGGTTTGGGCTACAAGCCCGAACCGGCATAAGCATGTCATTGCGAGGAGCAAAGCGACGAAGCAATCCATGTATGAGATTGCTTCGCTGTCGCTCGCAATGACACTCGCATGTCAAATTATTATTTAAGGTGTTCACAATAGTATCTGTGAAATAACGCATGTAAGGAATGAATATGGGACTGATTGTACAGAAATTTGGAGGCACTTCTGTTGCCAATGCGGAACGCATCAAGGCGGCTGCTAAACGGATAGTGGAGACATATAAGGCGGGGAATAAGGTCGTCGTGGTAGTTTCCGCAAGAGGTCAAACGACCGACGAACTGATCGACCTTGCCCATGAACTAACGGATAATCCTTCGACACGCGAAATGGACATGCTCATGTCCACCGGGGAGCAGATTTCCATCG
>VGXX01000238.1 GCA_016873155.1 Planctomycetota bacterium
TTACCACGGTGGGACAAAATTGACTGCCGGCGTGAAGATCAATTTCTTCAAAACACGCATCATAATTTTTCGCCTTCCTGTACGGTCTATCTGTGTTTAACGCATCAAAGGCATCCACAACCGAAATAATCCTGGACTCGAGTGGGATACTTTCCCCTTCTAAACCCTCCGGATATCCCAAACCGTCGAAGCGTTCGTGGTGATGTAAGACAATGCGTGATATTTCCCTCAGGATTGGCAACCTTTCGATGATGTTGTAACCAATTCGCGGATGCGCCTGCATGTGCACTATCTCTTCATTGCTCAATCTGCCCGCTTTGTTTAATACCCTGTCCGGCACCCCTATCTTGCCAATATCATGCAGGTGCGACGCGATATGGACTTTATCAATCCACTCACCCGGCAAACCCATAGTTTCAGCAATCAGAACGGACAATTCAGCGACGCGCCATGAATGTGTGAATGTATGGGGATCGCGGGCATCCAGGATATTTACCACAACAGCTATCAACTCATGCATCGCTATTGCACTAAAAACCATTGTTATCTTCTTCTCCGTCCAATAGCGGTAGTTCACAATAACTTTCAACGGCAAACGCACGGAAAATTCCGTTGAAAAAGAAATACGATTCTTCGTCATCCAAAAACATTTATTGCTCTTCATAATTTCCCTGGCGGGAAGGTAATGGTTTATACAGAAAAACCAATGTGGAATGCCCGCCGAGAATTCATTCAAGGCGTTAAAGTCACTTCTACCTTGTGTGATTCGTAGTCATTTTCATCAAGGGAAATGACGTATCCGTTCTTTGCCGCAAATTCCAGGGTGCCTTTTGGAAGGAAACGATAGATGAGCCTGGCGGTAATGGCAATTTCATTGTTGTCTACCGTTTGAAATTCATATTTAGTGGTGTCTGTCTGGTTTGCCTTAATCCGCGTATCATACAACTCCTCAACGGCATAAGCGTATAGGACGTCGTTGAAGAACGGGTCAAGTTCCTCATTATCCACCACCATCCTGTTGTGTTTCATAAAAATCTTTCCTGGCTTTCCTGCATAATCTCCCTTGCCTTCAAAATATCCATCGGGAAAATTTCCCCCGGGTTTGTCTATGGTCTGGTCATTGAGTTGGGTGAGGGTGGTTCCCGACTGAGCAACTTCAACGAGAAGAACAACGTTCCTTTGCGTCACCCCTGATGGATAAGTATGACCCGTATGAGAATTCGTAACGTTCACATCAAAACTCAAAACACCGTTTTCAACCCTGGCATTGTCAACTGCCAGGTCTACCGCCCACTCCAGATACCTCTTTTTTTCTCCCGGCGACAAATTCTGATTGGTGCCTTCAAAATGATGCGGATAGATTGTCCTGGAATCCCGTTTCGTAGCATACTTCCTTTTGTCTTTAGAAATCATATAAAAGGGATCTGTAACCTCCGTATAATCGTCAATGGATTTACCTGTAGTCTGGTCTGGCGGCGGATCTTTCATGTGGCAGTCCTGGCATTGAAGCACCTTGCCGGCATAGTTGTCTACGGGGTAGTCTTCTTCCAGTCCACTGTATCCGCTGAAACGCCATTCACGGTATGTATCTTCACTCCATAAGATGCGTTCTACTGCTTCGCCCGTAGGCTGGTCATTCTCATCTACCGGCTGTAAATACAGTTTTCTGGCATCATGATGGCAC
The DNA here is from genome assembly GCA_016873155.1 of Planctomycetota bacterium. Classification (GTDB taxonomy): domain Bacteria; phylum Planctomycetota; class Brocadiia; order Brocadiales; family Brocadiaceae; genus Wunengus. The sequence continues at coordinate 1,685 of VGXX01000238.1, forward strand.
GGCGAACATATCTCACTCTTTTTAAATTGCGGGGTGTAGGACGCCTGCATGTTTTTGTATATAACATCATCAAGTGGTCCAAACGTGACTTTACCTGTGGCGGAAGATTTGAGCAGGGGGTCTGGACGCAAGAGATTTACCTTATAATTTACCCCGGGTTCAGTCCAATATTCTTCTTCTGCACGGATTTCATGCACCTTATGGCAGAAATCGCAATGAACGCCCTGCTTGTCTATAGAAGAGAGTTTATCCTCATCACTCATTACACCTGCCCTCATATCCCACATAGGAGTCACGCCATCATCCTGCACCCTTGATGCATAGGATGGGGAGTGACAGTCTGCGCAGTCGTGGAGATGTCCTGCATCGCCAAGTATCTTGTATCGATTCCCCCCAGAATCTTCAAATATCTTTCCTTTGTCCCCAACAAATTCCGGATTGGGATCGTCAAAGATAGATGGGTCATTAAAATTAGCCCTGTCACCCGTCACGTACCACGATGTATAGAGGAGGAAGACAAGCTGATTAATGGGATTAATGGCCGCATTGGCCATATCGCTGTCCTGCCAGTCATTATAAATATTAGCGTGACACTTCTTACAGGTTTTTGATGAAATATACTCGTAAGATGGATGGTCTTCCTCTGGAATAGAGGCAAGGACAATACTGGCAGTATTTCCCTGTCCTAACGTCACTTTCGCACCACCATTTTTATAGCCTTCCTTGCCGGCGGCAATCACAACAATCTGGCCCGAAATACCCTCGTAATCCAAGGAAAAAGCCCCGCCACCGTCCGAAAGAACAAATGTATCTTTTTCTTCGGGATAATAACTCTCGTCCTCTGAGCCAATATCCGCAGTCCCTTGAATTCGCACACGCGCATCAGCAAGAGATTGTTTGGTTTTGCCAGCGGTTTCTTCATAAACGGTTCCCGTTAATTGCCATTGTCCTGAATAACCAATAATAACTCTGGTCTTTCTGATAATTCTGTCTTTAGCGCTTTTTCCCTGCAAGATGAGCAGGATAGTTAATTTATCTCCGACTGAGTAATTTTCCAATGAAGCAGAACCAGTAAAAGCATTGAGATCGTCATTCCAGCTTAATGAATGCTTAGTTTTCTTTTCAGTCTTGTTAGATTGTATGGTAAAGAATGATTTTTTAATTTCACGATAATCAAGGATGTTCTGTGCGATCTGAATGTAAATGGTATCGGTGTTAAGGAATGCTCTGTCGTCTGTTGAATAATCAACATTTCTGCTTAGAATGAATGACACACCGGCAAAAGCGGTTTTACATAGCGGAAGTAGAATTGCTAAAAAAAGAATGATAATGAGTGTTTTTTTTATGTACTTCATAACCAGATTTTAACTCCTGTGAATATTTATTGCAAATTAAGCCGTTTTCCGGTCTCCCAGATAATTTTTGCCGATATCTCCTGCCAGGTTATATTCTGATCTTTTAGAACACAACTGGCATTCGATATAGTTATCGTTTTCTCGCAAATTCGGCATCACACCACTTTCATATATCCGTACTCCCTCAGCAGACTGTCTAACTATTTGAAAGTTACTCGTGAATACTTTAAATTTTTCGGCATTGCCGCATTCCGGACATACAAAGAATGTATTCAGTATCATATACAATCTCCTTTATAGTATTACCCGTATTGTCAAAAGTTTAATTAATTTAAGAAAAGCTGTAATCCCATTTTTCTCAATTGATGCTGACCTTCCTTCATCTTTTGGTAAACAGACGCCCATGATCTTTTTGCATAGATAATAGGAATCCCTTTATTATCGGCAGACTTCTTTATTTTGTAAGCTAAGTTGTGGTTTACAAAGTCGCACAGCATGATAATAAAATCCATCGTTTCCGGAATCCCGTCACGAATCTTTTGCCCACTTCTACCCGTTAAGTGCCGAACCTCGTTCACTCCGAGTTTGTCAAGCTCTTTGGGGATACTCCCTAAATGGTCGCCACCAACAATTAGTACTGACATTTTTTACCTCCTTTTAAAAGTTGTTAGAGTAATTGAGACTCAGTCTCATCATGATATTAAAAAAATATAAAATGTCAACACAATTTATAATTTTTTAATTTATTCACATTATATTTATACGGCTTAAGCGTGCTGGCAGACACAATAAGTGTTGTTGCATTATGGATAAGAGACGAAAAAACGGGGCTTATCATTCCACCCACGCCGAGTCCTATCAAAGTTGTATTGATTCCCATAATATATCTGAAATTCTTTTTAATGCGAAACATTGCTTCTTGAGCAATCTCCCTCACCTCAATAATTCCCTCAAGCTCTCTATCTAAGAGCAAAATATCACATGCCTCTTTTGCGATAT
>VGXX01000239.1 GCA_016873155.1 Planctomycetota bacterium
TTTTTCTTCACGATAAAGGTATTTTAGTAATTCTCTTGCTTTATTTCAGTAATCAAAATTATACTTGGGAGGTCTTCTGTGAAATTGATAGAAGCTATAATCAGACCGGAAAAACTTGACATTGTCAAGGATGCCTTATCGGAACTGGGTTATCCGGGAATGACCGTTACGGAAGTAAAGGGACACGGCAACCAAAAAGGCATTAGCGAGGTATGGCGTGGAACAAAATACCGGGTTGACCTGTTATCGAAGATAAAAATTGAAATTACTGTCAAGGACTCAGATGTAGAAAAGATTGTGAATACAATTATCAACGAGTCCCAAACAGGAAGTATTGGCGATGGTAAGGTATTCATTTTAAACGTGGAAAACGTGTATCGTATCCGTACAAAAGAGTCAGGCGAGTCTGCTATTTAATCTAAGAAAATATGACCTACACAAAAGAATCGTTAAAAGAACTTATTTCGGGCAAACTCAAGGATTACAAGCTAATTGTTGTATCCAACCGTGAGCCATACATACACAACTATGCAGGTGAGGAAATCAAATATATTATTCCTGCAAGCGGTATGGTTACAGCGCTGGATCCCATTATCCGGGCAGAGGGTGGAACCTGGATTGCTTACGGCAGCGGCGACGCCGATAAGGAGGTCGTAGACAGCAAAGGCCACATTGCCGTTCCCCCTGATAACCCGCAATACACACTCAGAAGGGTTTGGCTTACCCACGAGGAAGAAGAAAGATTTTACTACGGTTTTTCCAATGAAGCGCTGTGGCCGCTTTGCCATATTGTGTACGTAAAACCTAAGTTCAACGAAGCAGATTGGCAGGTGTATAAATCCGTTAATCAAAAATTTGCCAGCGTTGTATTAGAAGAAGTTGGAAATGATAAGGCATTTATTTTCATCCAGGACTATCACTTTACCTTGCTTCCCAGGATGCTCAAAGAAAGCAGACCCGATCTGCTTGTAGCGCAGTTCTGGCACATCCCCTGGCCAAACAGGGAGGCGTTCCGTATATGCCCGTGGGGTCAGGAAATCCTGGAAGGTCTTTTGGGAAACGATCTCCTGGGATTTCACGTCCAGTACCACTGCAACAATTTCCTCGATACGGTAGATCGGAATCTGGAATCAAGGGTAGACTACGGGAAATTTACTGCAACAAAAGGCGGAAAGACAACACATGTCCGTCCGTTCCCCATTAGTATTGATTTTGACGAATTAAGTATACAGGCGCAAAGCAAAGAAGTCGAGACTGAGATGGCTCGCATCAAAAGAGAACTCGGTTTAAAAGGTCAGATTATAGGCATTGGGTTAGACAGAGTTGATTATACGAAAGGCATTCCCGAACGGTTTATGGCAATCGACAGATTTCTTGAAAAATATCCTGAATACAGAAACAAAATTACCTTTGTACAGGCAGGCAATTTGAGCCGTATCCACATTGATGACTACCGCGATTATAACGACAAGATATACGATCTTATGGTTGAGATTAATCACAAATACCGTGATGGCAGATGGATTCCCATACGTCTGTTGAAATCGCACTTTAACCGGGTAAGCGTTCAAGCCTTGTATCGCATGTCGGATTTCTGTATCGTCAGCTCGTTGCATGACGGGATGAATCTGGTTGCCAAGGAGTTTCTTGCCTCACGCTTTGATGAATCCGGAGTATTGTTGCTCAGCCGCTTCACAGGCGCTTCCGAAGAACTTGCGGGATGTATCCAGATCAATCCCTACGCCACGGATATTTTTGCAGAAGCTATAAGGACTGCCATTGAAATGCCCGCTGATGAAAAAAAGAAAAGGATGCAGCGTCTCAGGGAACAGGTACGTGAACATAATGTATACAACTGGGGTCAAAGTATCGTAAACGAATTAATCAAGCTACAACAATGAAATACCTGTTCGATAATATCCAGACTGTCAATGAACATCTCCGTTCTAAAGAAAATGTCATCCTTTTGACAGATTTTGACGGCACGTTAACCCCCATACGGAAGCATCCCGACCTCGCCGCCCTTTCTGAAGAAATACGGCAAACGTTAATAAAATTTTCTCAGGATAAAGCGATATTTTTAGGTATAATAACCGGGCGTTCCCTTAAGCAGATTAAAAAACTGGTTAATATTCGGGATGTACTCTATGTTGCCAATCATGGCATAGAACTGGAAGGACCGGATATTCGGTCTACTTGTCCTGAAGCCAAAAAGGCGCGCAGCACCCTCTGGCATATTTATATGAAACTCTTTAAATCCTTACGGCATATCGAGGGAATATACGTTGAAGATAAGGGACTTTCCGTTAGTTTGCATTATCGTGCAGTTGAAAAAAGGGGAGACGTGAATGAGGTAAGCAGGACTCTTCATGCCATTACAAAACCTTTTCTGGAAAGAAATATGATACTACTGAGTGAAGGCAAGATGGTCTATGAGATACGCCCTCCGGTGAAGTGGAATAAGGCCACAGCGATTCAATGGTTATTGACTGATTATTTCCCGTTGAAATTTAACGAAGATGTGTTAATTATGTATCTCGGTGATGATAAGGCAGATATTGAGGTATTTGACAGTTTACAAGGAAAAGGGCTAACGATCTTTGTGGGGAATCCTGCAAATATGTCCGCTACGGAATATCACCATGTCGCCGGTAACGATAATTACCGGAGTCCTTTCACTCCAAATACGTCCGTAGCGGACTATTATGTCCACTCCCCTGATGAAGTAAAGACATTTTTAGAACATCTTTACGAACAGAAGCACGAGGTTCATAATGGATGCCCTCAATAAGGCAAAAGAGCCTTTCAAATTTTATACACAACTCCATATGCCAGAGCTTACCGGATTAAAGGCAGCCAATTTGCAAGAGTTGCTGGACCTCATTAAAACCGTTCCGGGTTCGGTTATTTATCACCATACCCACCGTTTTCTCCAGCAGCATCAATATCTCTCCCCTGAACCTCCAAATGACTTTGCCTATTGGATTACGGGCATCTTAGGTGAAGAAGAACTGGGGGAGTTATTATATAGCATTGATACGATTCAGTACACAACCATTCGTGAACTTCGTGACGAGATCGTTCGTACCATCGAGAATTATATTATTCAACACCCACGATCTCTTCATAAGTTTGCAACACCTGGTGAAGAGTTCCATTTTGTAAAATCGGTGAGCTTTATCTTCCCAACACCCTATACGGCCTCAGACCTCAAGGAATTTCAAGCGGTATTACAACGGGTGAGTATTAATTCGATATACTTTCACATGTTTGAGGCCAGGCTGCGCATAGGGCGCGGCACCAATGATTTTTCCAACTGGCTTGAAGATAGCCTTTCGGAGAAAAGACTTGCGAACAAAATCGCCTCACTTGATCCTTATACCCATACCATGGAAAATTTAAGGATTACGCTTATAAAATTAATAGAAAAACGGATTGTTGAGTCTATGGAGAAACCTTCTGAGACTGAGTTGTCCCTGCCCCGGCCATAGATGAAATATAACAGTTCATCGAGATGGGTTTCTGGCACAAACAACCCCCTGCATCCCCCTTTTCCTCCCCCTTTTTCCCCCTCCAGAGGGGGACAGGGGGAGGAAATCCCCCTTAAAAAAGGGGGCAAGGGGGTTGTAATTCTGCATGCATTTTGGGGTGGCTAGGCTGGTTCAATCTTGCAGATTGAACCGAAAGGTTTGAATGGAATGAGGGGCTTTGGACAATGTAGGAGCCGTAAACATGCCAAATATTTCGGTTCAATCGTGGACGATTGAACCAGCCGAAGCAGTTCTATAGTATTACTGTTTAAAAATTTCTTTTTTTGTAAGTTTTTACCTCCCCTTTATCCCCTCCTTGCGAAGGAGGGGAAAGAGGGGTGGTCATTTTTTGTTGCGGCTTGCTGTGCTATGAATTATCAAAATATATTACATGGATCAGTATTTCTTTTATTTGTATTCTCCGGATGTACAAACACGGCTAAAATACAAATAAATAAAACTGATCAGGAAATACGCGCTTTTGTTAGTGA
>VGXX01000240.1 GCA_016873155.1 Planctomycetota bacterium
AATCACTAATTTTTTTGTTATATTTTTATTATACCGTTCCAATATCATTGCATTTCAAAAATGATATACCTATTTCAAACTTTCATTTGTTTAGATGTATAGTAATCATTATTTCATGTTAACCGGCGCAGTAAAAATACATTGCTTTTTGATTGTATTATACATTATCATAACCAAGTTATATTTTATTTATAATTATAACAGAGCATAGTAAGTTTCAATCAAAATGTTTAATAAATAGAATAATTTTTGGAGGCAAAAATGGCGGATATGATTACGAAGGATATGGTTATTAATGATGTGATAAAGAAATATCCAAAAACAATTACAATTTTTAGTAATTTTAAGGTAGATTCCTGCTGTGGCGGTGGCTTTAGTATCGAGAAAACAGCGGGAATGAGCGGTATCGATATGGATGCCCTGCTCAAGGCGTTGAATAAAGTTGCAACTGCAAAATAGCAAGTCCGGAGACATTATTTTTGGTATCAGCGAATGCTGGCGAAAGTCAGAAGTGTTGCCGTTTTTGGTATTGAGGCATACTTATTAGATATTGAGGTTTATATCGCCAGGGGCGATATGCCTTATATTGCCATCGTTGGGTTGCCGGACACGGCGGTTAAGGAGAGCCGTGACAGGGTAAAGGCGGCGGTCAATAATAGCGGTTACAAGTTTCCTTATAAACCCATGACAATAAATCTTGCGCCTGCAGACCGCAAGAAAGAAGGCCCGGTTTTTGAGTTACCAATAGCAGTCGGGATACTTATAGCAACGAACCAAATCGAGGTTCCGGATATCCGGGAATATGCTATTGCAGGTGAGCTGTCTCTGGATGGCAGGCTGCGTCCGGTTAAGGGTTGTTTATCAATGGCGTTTAAGTGTAGAGAGTCGGGGATAAAAAAATTTCTGGTGCCTGCTGAAAATGCGCCAGAAGCAGCGGTTGTTGAGGGGCTTGATACCATTCCCGTTGAAACCCTTACAGAGACGGTAGGAATTTTGACCGGGTCGATTCCTGCGGCGCCATATAAGATCAAGCTCAGCGAAGTGTTTAAGGAATCTTCTGGCTATGACGTAGATTTCTCGGACGTCAAAGGTCAGGAACATGTCAAAAGGGCTTTAACGGTTGCCGTCGCAGGAAATCATAATGTGATTATGGTAGGGCCTCCGGGCGCCGGCAAGACGATGCTTGCGCAACGTATCCCCACAATTATGCCTTTGCTCACCCTGGAGGAAGCTTTAGGAACGACCAAAATTTACAGCGTGCTGGGACTCCTTGACTCGAAACAATCATTGGTCTCAACAAGGCCATTTCGCGCCCCTCATCATACGATCAGTACGGCAGGGTTAATCGGCGGCGGTTCATTCCCGAGACCCGGCGAGATTAGTCTTTCACATAATGGGGTGCTTTTTTTAGATGAACTTCCGGAATTTGACCGAAAGACACTGGAAGTGCTTCGGCAGCCGCTGGAAACAGGCAGCGTGACCATTTCACGGGCGTTAAATTCGGTCACGTACCCTGCAAATTTTATGCTGGTATGCGCTATGAACCCCTGTCCCTGTGGGTATTATACCGATAAACGGAGGGAATGTCATTGTACGCCCCATCAGATTCAAAGTTATATGTCGAAGGTTTCAGGCCCGTTGTTGGATAGAATGGATATTCAGGTAGAGGTGCCCGCTGTACGCTATAATGAGCTTGTAGCCGATAGGGAGATGCAATCCACTGTGGATATCAGAAAAAAGGTGATGGTTGCCCGTGAAATGCAGAAAGAGCGGTTTAAAGAGCAGCCAACGGGTACAAATGGGCATATGTCTTCCCGGCAGGTTAAAAAATATTGTGCGATGGATAAAGATGCTGAGGCGCTTCTTTATCAGGCAATGACGGAATTGGGGTTTTCTGCGCGTGGACACAGTAAGATTCTCAAAGTGGGGCGCACCATTGCCGATCTGGACGAAAGCGAGCATATAAAGATAGAACATATATCTGAAGCGATACAATACAGAAGTCTGGACAGGGGTTTGTGGAAATGAATATCCTTTTAATAGACCCGCCTTTTTATAGATTCTTTAATTATTTTAACCGGTATTTCCCTTTAGGACTAAGCTATCTGTCCTCAACGCTGAAAAAGGCCGGGCATCAGGTAACCATCTACGATGCCGATTGCAACAAAAATTCAAAGGGGATGGATTACACGAGACTGCCTGAAAAATATCGTATTTACCTGAAGGAATTGAGGAATCCGGAAAATCCCATCATAAAAGAGATTTCTGAGATTTTTGTAAAATACCAACCCGATATCGTTGGGGTTACGGTTATGACCCCGAAGGCCGCCTCTGCGTTTACGATCGCTTCCCTGGCAAAAAAATTCAACAAAAATTGTTATGTTGTCTTTGGCGGCCCCCATGCGGCTTTGAGGGCAGAAGAGATCCTTAAAAACACGAAAGACGTTGATTTTGTTGTGAATGGAGAGGGTGAAGCAGTATTACTTGAATTGGTAAACACGTTAAACCTGCCCCCGACCCTGATCGGGGGTTCGAGGAACAATAGTTTCGGTACAATACCTGGAATTTCTTACCGGGACGGCGACAGAATTGTTTGCAATAATACGAAAAAATTTATAGATAATTTAGACAGCCTTCCGTTTCCCGACAGGGAAACGTTATTAGGTTTGGATACGTATACATCGGAAGACATGGGACTGCTCATGGGGAGCCGGGGTTGCCCGTATAGCTGTTCCTATTGCGCAACACAGATATGGACGAGAAAGGTACGGTATCGTTCTTTAACAAATATTGTGGAAGAAATCAAGTACGTACATCAGCGTTACGGGACACGGCAGTTCACATTTAAGGATGATTCTTTTACAGTGAACAGAAAAAGGGTCATGGAATTTTGTAATATGCTGATGAACGAAGGCATAAAAATTAACTGGGATTGTAATACGCGGGTGGATTTGGTGGACCCAGAACTATTGAGGACTATGAAGAAGGCTGGTTGTAACAGCATAAAGGTGGGTATTGAATCGGGCAGCGAGAGGATTTTAAAGTTGATGGACAAAGGGATTACCTTCGAACGCATACAAGAAGCGGCGAGGCTTTTCCGGGAGGCGGGAATCCACTGGACGGCTTATTTTATGATGGGTATACCGACGGAGACAAAAGAAGATGTCAAAAATACCCTGGAATTATTGTATAAAATAAAACCCAGTTTTGCATCAATCGGCGTCTATGAGCCGTTCCCGGGAACCAGACTCTTTGATGTGGGTGTTGAACACGGGTTGGTTAACAGAGAAATGTCATACGAAGATTTCTTTACCCGCATACCGAGCGACTATTATCTAAAAGATGTAAATCGAAGGGTTGATACCATGGATTTCGGGGATTTTGTAACATTAGAAAATGAGGTTAAAGACGCCTTCCACAATTACAATAAAGGCGTTATGCGCATCTTCGAAAGAGCGAAGGCAAGGAGCAGCGTTTACCTGCACAATCCCAGAATCTTTTTTAGTGACATTGAAAAATTTTTAGGCTGGGTTTAACCATGACAATAAAGATTTTTAATTATCCAATCTCAAAACGGCTTATATTGCTCATTTTTGGAGACCTGCTTATCGTAAATGGTTCCATCTTTCTATCGGCAATACTTCGTTTAGGTGTAAGCGCCGGGTGGGGTTATATACAAAGCAATCCATGGTCGTTTATACTAACAGGCCTGATTTACATTATGGTGTTCTTTTCCACTGAACTTTATGATATCCGAAAGGATTTCAAATCTATCGGTCATATTATGGCCATTACGTTTGCATCTACCAGCGCCTTTGTTATTACCACGTTGTTGTTTTATATGAACTGGTCGCTGCGAATAGGACGTGGTGTATTTATTCTCAATGGGATACTCATTACCCTTTTTATCATCGGGTGGAGGATTTTATACAGTTATCTCCTGGAACAGCCGATTTTCAAACGGAACGTCCTCATT
>VGXX01000241.1 GCA_016873155.1 Planctomycetota bacterium
GATTCCGGTGACAGCAAATGATCAATTATGTTTTTTAGAACTAAGGGGAAGATTAAGGGGATATTGTATTTTAATAACCCACAAATAGTAGCTACTATGATTATCCGGCGATAGGGCTTTACGTAAGAAAGAAATTTCTTCAGCGCAGGGTTTATAAATAAATTTGGCATGGCTTCTGTTGTTACCTGTAAAAACTCTTTGATAAATTTTATAGAAACATTATAGTATAAACCTTGTGTCTCCTGCAATGGATAAGAGGAGAAATTGATAAACCATTTCTGTCGTATAGTAATAGGGAAAAGTACGATTACAAAGGGAGGATTTTTGGATGAAGTATCAGGTAGGTAAAGTAGGAAGGGTGATTGTAGCAAAATTTGAGGACAAAGAGGATGTCCTCGGGAATCTGAGTACCATAGTAAAAAAAGAGGGGATTCAGGCTGCGGCATTTTATCTGGTAGGCGGCATGCGTGAAGGGAAAATCGTCGTAGGGCCTGAAAAAGATGTAGTTCCCCCGACCCCGGTATGGAAAAATCTGGGAGAGAGCCATGAGGTGGTGGGTTTCGGGACAATATTTTACCAGGGCAATGAGCCGAAGGCGCATTTCCATGGCGCATTTGGTAAAAAAGATATGGTGAAGGTCGGATGCCTTCGGGAAAATTCAGCGACGTTCCTTGTCCTTGAGGCAGTAATTATCGAACTTTCCGGCATCAATGCTGTAAGGGATATTGACCCCGCATTGGGTCTGGCCGTGCTTAAGCTTTAGTAATTTAGTAATGGTTCACCACAGAGGCCGCAGAGATCTCAGAATTACAACCCCCTGAATCCCCCTTAACAAAGGGGGACTAAGGGGGTTGTTATGTGAACTTGGCGCTTTGCGATAAGCTGAACTATTACACAATTTGTTTATCGCAAAAAGAAGGAGGCGGTTTATGGAGTTTTTAGAAGCGATCAGAGAAAGAAGGAGCATACGGAACTTTCAGAAGAAGGACATTCCTCAAAAAATCGTTGACAAACTCATCGATGCCCTGATATGGGCGCCCAGCGCCGGAAATCTGCAGTCGAGGAAATTCTTCTTTGTGAAAGATGCAAAACTGAAAGAAAACATTGCTGATGCTGCTCTGGGTCAAAGTTTTATTGCGGAAGCGCCTCTCGTTATTGTTGGCTGCACGGATAGCAGGATTTCAAGGAGGTATGGGGAAAGGGGCGAATACCTTTATACCATTCAGGACGTGGCGGTCAGCATTATGGGGATGATGCTGGTGGCGCACGAAAACGGACTCGGCACCGTATGGGTGGGGGCATTCAATGAAGATGATGTATTTGATATACTAAAATTACCCGGAAACCTTCGCCCCGTAGCAATCGTACCGGTAGGGTATCCCGTAAAAATTCCATCGCCACCGCCGCGGGTATCAAGACACGAGGCTGTGGAATTCAGATAATCAAATAGCGTGTAATTTATTGATTTTCAAAGATTTCTCTGTATACTGGTCCTGCTTGGTTCGTTCGATTTCAGAATTGTGAGTCGGTGTGGGGGAACAAACTGATGACGTTGAAAGAGATTAAGAGAGTTGCGATTCCAGCTTGCAGGGAATTTAAAGTAAAAAGATTAGATATCTTTGGGTCTCTTGTGCGTGGGGAGGGTACTTCCGGGAGCGATGTCGATTTGCTCGTTGAATTTGAAAATCCCGCCTTGAACCCTTCGAAGAGATACTTCGGACTGCTTCATCGGCTTGAGGACGCTTTGGGTTGCGAAGTTGATTTACTTACAATAAGCGGTTTGAGGAATCCCTATTTTCTCCGCCACGTGCTAAAGGAAAGGATTACCATCTATGAAGGATGAAATCCTCAAACATCTCTTTGATATCAGGGAAGCTGCTTTAGCCATTTTCCTGTTTATACGGGGTAAGAGGTTTGAAGATTATGAACAGGACGAATTACTTCGGAGTGGAGTTGAGAGGAAATTTGAAATCATTGGGGAAGCGCTGAACAGAATCAAAAATGAAGATGCAGATGTGCTTGACAAGATAAGAAATTATCGCAACATAGTATCGTTCAGGAATATTCTCGTGCATGGTTACAATACAATTGACGACAGAATAGTGTGGGGAATCATTGAAGAGGACTTGGATAATTTGCTTGAAGATGTCGAGAGGTTGATTGGTTAGGAAGGGAATTCAATTATTTTCTGAGTTTAAATATTCCAAAAGGACCTCTTGTATGAAGGTGTGTTATAATAATACATTGTTCCAACACTCGTTATTTCTCTGCAACCTCAGTACTCCGCGGAAGCTGGATTACTACAAAAAGAATTCGTTTTAAACGAAATTGTTATGAAGATTCTTTTATAAAAGTTCCTTTGTTCCTCAGGATAAATAAAACCAATAATGTGATAAACAATAATGCCAACTTTATTTTATTAAATCCACAGGATATTCTGGCTCATTCTTTCCATAAGCCTGCTCCAGACCTTTTTGAGAAATTACCATCCAGTCTTCTCGATCTTCATTCATGTGCTTTGGTAAAACGGTTACGATGAGTTTTGCATTCGGTTCAATGTTATGTGGTTCATCCAAAATTATTTTTTCGCCATCAAAATGTGCTTTTAAATTAATAGCCTTCATAAAAGTAATCTCCTAAAATCATTTATTGCATAACGCTCCGTTGACCTGCGCTCCGCCTGCGGCGCGTCGGTGTTGAACGGATGGTTGGTGTCTCTCGCATCACGTGCATTTTGCCTGATCCGAAGAATTATAAAGGTCTCTTATCGTAGGTGAGGGGGTATTCACCTCTGACGTAAGAGAGAAAGCCGAGACCGGCAGGCGTGATGCGTACTCTGAAGTTCGGTTTATCCCCGAAATATTCGATGAAACCTAGCGTATGCAGAAACCTGACATAGTCTGGCATCTGGTATTTGGAATCTCCCGCTCTTCTTCGAAATTCCTCATAAAAGACAGCGAGGTTCGTATAAGCGTCGCCTTCCGCGCTCTTCGTGGAGAGATACTGCAACATGTCTATTTGGGTGCCGTAAATTTGATTAAGTGCCCTCTCGTAACGGTAAGCATTGAAGATTCGTAGATACTCCTCGACGACTTGCGTCGGATGCTGTTGCACATACTGAATCGCTTGCTGTTGAGCCGGCGGCTGGTTCTCGACCACATTGGCTAATTCGGGTGCTCCTGGCTTTTTCGCTGTGGCTTGACTTTGCGGACTTGCGGCACTCAGCTGAATCCCATAGCCGCCAGCACTGGTGATCCGTGATAAGAAATCGAAGATAGGCTTTCTAAATAGAAGCATGCCTGTCAATCCGAGCGCGAAAACGGCGAGGGGCCAGCGCAAAAACACGTCAAGATAGCGCAAAACCAATTCCGCAATCTGCTCTGCTGTCATTTACTCGCTCCCCTCGAACCGATGCGCTCTAAGGCGCAAATCGCGACGCCCAACATGGATTATATTGCCTACATGCAGTCGTTTATTACGGCTATTATGAAAATTTATATCGTAAATGTATAATAAAATAGGCTATTCTGTCAACTAGAACTTACTGTTAATAGATGAAATCCTGAAAGTGATTCCACATATTTTGAAGGTACTCTAGGTTTTAAACCTGTGCTATGAAATGTAATCATGCCAAATGTCTTGGTTCAATCGAGGACGATTGAACTGGCGAAGATGTATCACGGTCGTTTCTATGCTCTGTGGTCTCGGTGTGCTCTGTGGCAAGTTTGAATTTCTTTAGCATTTAACTAGGCTTTGAGCAAAAACGCGTGGGCGCAGAGCCCTGCGCCGAAGGCTACCATGACGCACCAATCGCCGGGCGCAATGCCTTTATCCAGAATTTTTTGAAGTACAAAAAATACAGTGGGCGACGACATATTCCCATACTCTGCCAACACGCTGCGGGTTGCCTGTAATTGTGCTTCAGAGAGTCCCATTTCATCTCTGACTGCGTTGATTACTTTTTCACCGCCTG
>VGXX01000242.1 GCA_016873155.1 Planctomycetota bacterium
TCGTTAACCGTAGACAAAGGATTACTCAAATTATCCATGAATATTCTGCCATTGAGCATAAAATAATTCGGCTTCCAATCCAATCCACGCCGTATGTTGCCTTCAGTCCTGAGCATCTCCATATATTCGCTGTCAACTTCACTCATGATAAGCGTATATTCTCTGTCGAATTTATACCCGTAGATTTCGTTTGGTTTTTTTTCTACGATCACCGGGAAATACATCCCGGCCATGAGATGATTGGTGGTATCCACATGGCAGTGTCCCATGTACGACCCTTCGACGTCTTCTGGCATTGTTAGCAAATACCGGTACTTCTCTCCCGGAAACACAGGAGTATACGGCAGGTTTGGCACACCATCATACGTTGGTATTAAATCTAATCCATGAAAATGAATAGTATGCGGAACACCATGAACACCGGAATGTTTCTCCGTTTCATAAAATCCGGCATTATGCAAGACGACAATGTAGTTCTTACCGGATATTAGACGTATCTCGTCACCGGGTACTTTTAATGGCAGTAATTTCCCGTTCCTTTCTTCTTTTGTCTTAATTTCTCCGACGTCGACAAAATCATTTGCGTGAGTAAAACCCCAGAAATAGATCAATTCCCCATCGGCCATTTCCTGATAACCATCCGTAGCATACAGATGAAATTCCTTTTCTATCTGCCCTTTTTTACTCAATTCAGAGAAGCTCTCTTCTAATTTTGAGTCTCCGGGTATGAGTATTTCTTCGGGAAAAGCCGGCGCCGTAAGACAAAATAACATTACCATGAAGAAGTACCACGACGAGTATCTTCTCTGGATACCCTTTGTAATAAACCCGGAAAATTTCTTTTTATAAGACATTGTGCTTTCCGCAAGTCTTTCAAAGGTTAAGGATATTTTTGTTTTAACAGAGCCCACGAATGACGCGAAAGGGATTTCGTATGTTTCGTGTTTTTCGTGGGTAAACTGAAATTGATTTATTTGTTACTTTTTTTCACTGGATTTGGTTAACACGCCTTCAGACCAATTTATAATAGCCCCGATATCTACCGGTTCGCCGCCGATGGTCATCTTGTGCTGCCGTCCTTCCAGCAACTTCTTCTCTTCACCCTCCACGAGCAATGTCGCCTCACCCTTTACTGCTGTAACGATAGTTTCGAAATCCCCTGCCCGGATATTCACCGTGCCTTTGTTTGTGCGTATCCTGCCATTGGGGGTGTCGATTTCGAAAGGAACATCCGATTCTTTCATGGAAATAAGGACCTGTCCGGTCTTCAGCCTGATCTTCCACGCATCGTGAAAATGCACCTCGGTATTTGCGTCTATTCCCACATCAACCCCTTTTTTTGTTGATATGGCGGTCTTTCCTTCGCTGCCGGTCTTCAGGGTAATTCCGTTCCGGAAATTGATATGGTTCGACACCGGCTTCCATTCCTTGCCCCCGTGGTACAGAACCTGGATATTCCCTTGAGCATTCAAGAGGCCGATTTCCCCGCCCTTATGCGTCAGATAAAAAAATACCGCCGCCAATAGAATCACCCCGCCCCCGACTATAGCGCCTAAAACTATGAATCCCCTCTTCGTGGGTTTTGAAATGAGTATTCCTAATTCGTAAAGGACGATCATAGGGACGGCAGTCATGGATTGGGTAAATGGGTCAGGCGGAGTGACTATAGCAGCAATAATAAAGATTACCAAGATAGCGTATTTTCTCCACACTATAAATTTATCAGGCGTAATAAACCGGATCTTTGAGAGGAGCAACATAACCAGGGGTAGCTGGAATACCAAGCCTAATGCGACTGTGAGCATGAAAACAAATGAGACATATGTCCCCATAGTAATAATGGGCTGGATGCCGGGACCGAGGATGCCGATCAGGAATTGCAGACCAAAGGGGATCAATAAAAAGTACCCAAAGATCCCCCCAACCACAAACGCCGCATAAGAAACGGGGAGGAACAAAAGCACATACCTTTGCTCTTTTTTATACAGTCCCACGCTCACAAATTGCCATATCTGGTAAATGATGATTGGATAGGCAAAAAAAACCGATGTTATAAAACATAATTTCATGTAGGCATAGAAGCCCTCCTGGTAACTCAGCACCTGTAATTCCGTGGAAAGGCCTGCTTTTGTCATGGCGAACTTATGCGGGTTTTTTGCCATATCCAGTATCTGTACCTTAAAAAACCAGCATACTATAAAGCAAAGAACAATGGCGATAATGGAATAAACAACCCTGCGCCGCAACTCTTCCAGATGTGAGCCTAACGACATCCTTATATTTTCGATTTCATCAATTACTTCTTCTGTCTCTAGCTTTCCCACACGCGAACCCCGGTAAGTGTATTGATACGCGACATCGACCTTTATTCTTGAAATCGCAATAACAAATTAGTGAATTTATATTACAAACATACCTTGAAAATTACAAGGAACAATTCGAGGGGTTATCTGAGGGATTTCACTCTAAGAAAAAAGACGTGAAATACGTATGATTTGGATAGGAGTGTTAATACCTTTTAGTTGTTTTTCATTTTCTTCTGGACAGAGCATAGAATGTGACGCAGTTTCCGCCTTTCTCCTTGGACTGAAACAGTGCCTTATCCGCAAACCCGATAAGCTCATTTTTTGTAAAAGTATCTACGGCAGGCTTCATTTCCGCAACCCCGAAGCTTACGGTAATCGTGTATTGTTTGTTATTATCGATAAACGTATGCAGAGCAATTTGTTCCCGTAGTTTTTCTGCCACAATCTGAGCCTCCTGCCCGGTCGTTTCAACAAGAACAATGGCGAATTCCTCACCGCCGTAACGGGCAATCATGTCGTAGTCGCGGAGCGCTTCTCGCATCAACTTGCATAATTCTTTTAAAATAAAATCACCGGCCTGATGCCCATATTTATCATTAAAATATTTGAAACAGTCAACGTCTGCCATAATCAGGCTGAGCGTTGCATTTTTGCGTATCGCCAGGTTAATCTCCTTTTCAAGAAAGCTCTGGAAATAGCCATGATTATATAATTCTGTTAAGCTGTCGAGATGTACGAGTTCCTCCAGGCGTTTGCTTTTTTCTTCGAGTTCCCTGTTCTTTTGATCGTACGCTATGTTTATAGCGCTCAGCGCAACATTAGCCTCCTGCAGAATTTCTTCAATCGACCTGGAATTCTCCATATGGAAACCAAATAAACGGGCGGTTTGTGTTGTTTCCGAGACAACATGCTTTAATATCTTGTCAATGATTTCATCGTTGAAGTTAAGCATTGCCTTGGATTCGCCGAGAAATTTTTGATGGTATTTCTGAGGATTCTTCGAAAAGAGAATGCTGGTGATTATTCCAGACAAATAGACAACACCAACGATAAACCTAAGATTTTTATCCCTGCCTTTGTAGCCTTCCGGACAATGATGGTATTGGATAGGAGTTAATAACTGAACGGGAAACCCCCAACTTTTGGCAACCTCATATCCAATACAAGCGTGGTCTGCCCCTATGATTTGCTGTTCGATTTCAACGATGTCTTTTTCGCTATGAGACATCCCTAAGATTACTTGCTCATAGTGTTGCGGTAATGAGAGGGCTATAATCAGTTCTCCAATATCTTGTAAAAGCCCGGCAATAAAAACCTCTTCCCAGTCGGATTTGGCGATCTCTGCCATGATAAGTTTTGCCGCTACAGCGTTAGACAATGACCGTTCCCAGTATTTTTCATAATTAAATACGTCCTTTTTGTTCTTCGCCTTCACCGATAAAAAAGAAAATGAAAGAGTGAGGTTTCTGATCGCATTCATTCCAAGTCTCGACGCCGCCTGGTGTATGGTGCTTATCTTACAAGGAAGATTGTAAAGGGCTGAATTGGCTATTTTTAATACTTTTGCCGAAAGGGAGGCATCCTTCGATATGAGATCTGCAATATCCTTCATACCGATTTCTTCATTCGACGAAATCGAAATGAGTTTATATGCAACCGTTGGCAAG
>VGXX01000243.1 GCA_016873155.1 Planctomycetota bacterium
CCAAGCATTAGTCAGTCAATCCCGCAGGGGTAACCACTGACTGGAGAGCCGTATGCGGGAGACCCGCCTGTACGGTTCGGAGGGAGGAGAGGCGAAAGCCTTTCCTACCCCTATCTGTAAATACAATGAATACATGCATGGTGTTTTTCAAAAAACCAAACTGTTATCAATTTGTAGATATTATATGGAAAATGTGAAAAATACGATTAAGAAACTCATTTCTGTGCTTGGCGGGAGATTCTCTGAGGAGCTTGGGATTGATCTCTCCAAAGGGATTTCTACAGAAATATTCAAGTGGTTCCTTGCCTCGAAGTTATTTGGCGCACGGATAGGCACAAACATTGCCATAAAGACTTACAAGGAATTCGAGAGGCATGGTGTCCTTTCGCCTGAAAAGATTCTTGAGACCGGCTGGGATGGGCTTGTGAGGATACTGGACGACGGGGGATACGCACGCTACGACTTCTCCACTGCGACAAAACTGCTGGAAATCATGAAGGATTTAAAGAAATTTTATCATGGTGATTTGAATAAACTTCATGAAATGGCAGATGACGAAGATGACCTGGAAGACTTATTGAAGGGATTAGGGAAGGGAATCGGGGACGTTACGGTAAATATATTCCTGAGAGAACTCCGTTCTGTATGGAAAAGGGCAAACCCGTTCCCGTCCGAATTGGTAATCCTTGCGGCCAGAAATCTGGGTTTTATTAGTCAAACGGAAGAACCTTTAAGTGCGCTCAAAAAAATCTGGTTAGCGCATACAATCAAAGGCAAGGACTTCTCTGACTTCGAGGCCGCGCTTTTAAGACTCGGAAAGGATTTTTGTAAGAAACGAAAGTGCGATAAGTGCCCAATGGGTGAGGAATGTGGGTGCAAAAAAGTGGTTAGTTAATGTGACGTATAGGGTAGTTTCAATTACCCGGAAATTATACGCAATGCGTAGGGTGGATTAAGGCCGATAAGCCGAATCCACCAATTTCATAATAATATCTTTTGCGACAAATATAAGTTACCGAAGGCCTAATTTAGTCAAAAACGAATTTGGGTTTTATTTTTCCTCCATTTCCCTTTTTTTTCCTTTCACTTTTACATTATTTCCCAACTCGTTTGTATTATGATAAGTAAATGGCAGATATTTCATTAAAATCCGGAGGATGTATAAAGTTCGACTTAAAAGCATACGATGAGGGGCTTAATAGAGCGCTCTGCGGAGTAACCAATAAAAGGACGTTAGAAAATTTCGAAAGGCTTTCCTTTTATATTAAAAAAAGGCCAGTTCCTCCATTTCTTGTGGCAAGCACACTGTTGGTTCCAGGCTACGTAGACGAACAAGAAGTTGAATACTTAGCGAAATTCATCGCCTCACTCGATAGAAACATCCCCTATTCATTGTTGGCTTTTTATCCGCACTTCTACATGGATGACCTGCCCACAACCTCCCGCATGCACGCCTTACGCTGTCAGGATATCGCAAGAGGCGCAGGACTCAAACATGTCAGAATTGGAAATGTACATCTTTTGGGAGATGCCTATTAAATAGTATAGGTCATTTTTATAACAACAACTTCAATGAATTTTTTCGCAGTGTAAAGAGCTGAATCAGCATTTACAAAGTGCTTTTATGATCACTATCTTTGGTTACAGTGCACCACAGTCAGATGTTAGTGCAATTGATTTAATGAAATCCGCTTGGGGTGATGTAAGCCAGAGAGTAATGGAGCAAACGGAAATTATCGACATTAGAAACGAAGATGATTTATGTAGTACATGGGAACCATTTATTCACACCCACCACTATGAAACGCATTTCTCTTTCTATAACTCTTGGATAGCTAACCACCCCAGAAGAACCGGTGAGGCATACATAAATCAATATAATAATTGACAATTCTGTGATTGAGTTGTACATTTTAATCATAGAAAATGTGGCGGATGCAAGTGCATTTCCTGCTGTCGTTCTCAACGAATCTGACAGGGCATAACAAATCACTCGTGCGGACAGCCTATCGCCTGCCGCACAGTTTAAGCGTTCGGCTATTAATATAAGGAAATATATATGCCAACAATATCAATGTTTTTTGGCATAGTTGTATCGCTCTATTTTATTGATAACAGAAAGCATAAACGTCCACATATTCATGTAAAATATCAGGATAGCGAAGCTGTTATTTCAATCCCTAATGGTGAACTTCTTGACGGAGAATTGCCTCCAGCCAAAATGCGATTGGTTTTGGCTTGGATTGAAATTCATAAAGATGAACTTATGGCTGACTGGGATTTGGCAGTTAGCGGACAGCAGCCGTTTAAAATTGATCCATTGAGGTAAATTATGAATCCAAGAGTAAAAGCAGTAAAGGCAAGGAACGACTATAAACTTGAGATAACATTTTCCAATGGGGAAGTTGGGGTATATGATTGCAGTCCTTTGCTTAGTTTCGGTGTATTCACTGAGTTGAAAGACAAAATTTATTTTCAACAGGCGAGGGCGGCATATGGAACTGTAGTATGGCCACATGAGCAGGACATATGCCCTGACACTTTATATTTAGATTCTGTAAAAATAAAAAAATCGCTTAATAAATCGCTCCAGCGGACTGGCACAAAAAGCCGTGACAGCCGCTGAGCTTTGTCGTTAGGATATACCCTCAAAACGTTACTATCGAACGACAAAGTAATGGTTAAATACCTTTAACGGCGGTCATTCTGCTGCTGAGATCAACGCAACCACGAGGCCTTTCAAATCAAAATCAACCGCCCTTTTCTGCAAGAATAATCAAGGGATTAGGGAAGGGATCAGGAATGTTACGGTAAATATATCCTGAGAGAACTCAGTCTGTATAGAAAAGTGCAAAAAAACTAACTATATGAAATCGTCAAGGCGTTTAATGTGTTAAAAATTAATTATTTCAGAAATGCACCCCTATTACTTTTATTTTCTTTCTTTGGTTTCTCTATTACGGTATTCGCACATGAAGGACATGAGCATAACCATAATACGGTAATTACCATAGAAAAGAAGACCTATATACATTTTCAATCTGTCTTGCTGGGTTATCAATATATCTATAGTTACATGGTAAGAGGCGGGGCAAACGAAATCTCCGGCTTAGCTCAAAACTTAATCGATGCCGCCAGTCAGGGCATTCAGACAGAACAAGACGGGTCAGGCCAACATATGATGCAGCACATCCTCGATGGGGACGAATCATTAAAAAAAGCAAAGAATGTGACTGAGCGTCAGGAAGCCTTCGCTTCAATCAGTGAAGCCCTTTTTTCTTATTTTAACGCATGGCCTAACCAGTTAATGCGTAATAGGCTGAAAATGTGCCGCTGTAAGGGTGGACATCAATGGCTTCAACCGGAAAATTATCCCACTGCGTGTCCATATTCTTCAAAAAAGTCCTCTAATTGTTTAATCATAGAAGAAACAATATATTAACACCTGTCACGAAAACTTCACATATCCTTTTTGTTCAAGATAATTGAGTATCGCCCTGGTGGATTCCTCAATTGACATCTTTGATGTATCAATCGTCAATTCCGGATTTACAGGCTCTTCATACGGTGCTGATATGCCGGTAAACTCCTTGACTTCTCCTGCGCGCGCCTTTTTATAAAGCCCTTTTGTATCGCGTTGTTCACAAACATCTAAGGGGCATTTCACATATATCTCGATAAATTCCCCTTCTTTTTGCAGTTTCCTGGCATTATCCCTGTCCTGTCTGTAAGGCGATATGAACGCAGTTATGGTTATTATATTTGCATCGGTAAACAACTTTGCAACCTCGCCGATGCGGCGAATATTTTCAGACCGGTCTTCGGGTGAGAAGCCAAGATTTTTATTCAGGCCGTGACGTATGTTGTCGCCGTCGAGTATGTATGCCTGATGTTTGTTCTCAAGGAGCGCATGCTCAAGCTCAACGGCAATGGTTGACTTTCCAGAGCC
>VGXX01000244.1 GCA_016873155.1 Planctomycetota bacterium
AATGTTTGAACGCAGGCTGTATAAAAAATAAAAATCGTAAATCTAAAATTACCATGATCGATCATACCTCTATCCTTAAATTTATCCAGAGCAAAAAATACAGCCCTATGACAGCCGCTGAGCTTGCAGAATACTTTGAGATCAGCGATGCCGAATATCGGTCATTCTGCGACCTTCTGCACGGCCTGGAATTTTCCGGCGACGTTGTGAAGGTCAAGCAAAAACAATATGCCGATCCCAAAAAGGTACACCTGCTCGTGGGAACCCTCGATTGCAATCCCAGGGGATTCGGTTTCGTTATCCCGGTCAAAGAAGATGGCGGCGAAGACATCTATGTTAATGAAGAAGACATGGGATCTGCCATGCATGGAGACCTTGTGGTAGTGCGGCTTCCTGCCACAACACAGATACCAAAGAGATGGAAGGGGAAAAAAAGAGGAGCATCCGGACAAATCGTTAATGTGCTGAAACGCGTGAATGAGCTTGTCGTAGGCACCTTTGAAAAAACAAAACGGCTGCGATTTGTCGCCCCCGATGAACCAAGATTGTTCAGAGATATCTACGTCGCAGAAGAAGCTTCAATGGATGCGCAGCCTGGCGACAAGGTGGTCGTGCGGATCACCGAGTGGCCGTCCAGACATCTCAATCCGGAGGGTGAGATTACGGACGTTCTGGGGAAAGAAGGTGACCATAAGGTTGACCTCCGTTCGATTATGTATCAATTCAAGCTGCCGCACGCCTTCAGCCAGAAAGTAACACACGAAACGAAACATATTCCACATACGATTCCTCAAAAAGAAATTCATAACCGGCTCGACCTGCGCAGTAAGCGGATTATTACCATCGATCCGGAAGACGCCAAGGATTTTGACGATGCGGTGTCCCTCGAAAAGGACAGGCATGGACACTGGCAATTGGGCGTACACGTTGCCGACGTTTCATACTATGTAAAACCTGATACAGCGATTGACGATGATGCCCGCTACCGGGGTACGAGTGTCTACTTGCCGGGCGAAGTTATCCCTATGCTGCCCGAAGTATTATCGAACAATCTCTGCAGCCTGAAGGAAGGGGAAGACCGTCTCACGAAAAGTGTTCTCATGACCATCGACAGCAAAGGGCATCTCCTCAAGTCGGAGATTAGACATTCCGTTATTAACGTTTCCAAACGCCTGACCTATAACCAGGCCACGGCTATCCTCAATAAGGAAATGGCTGTACGGAACGTGGCAAGTGGTAATCAAACTTCCCTCCATTACGAAGGGGGGGATAAAGGGGGGGTAAAAACTTCTATCTCAGACAACGTTGCAGAGTTATTAAAGAACACGGCGCATCTCGCCCAATTGCTCTTTAATAACCGCATGGAACGCGGCGCCCTGGAACTGGACATCCCTGAGGTCTCAATAAAACTGGACGAAAAAGGGCGAGTTAAAAACGTTGAGAAGGTGGAAAGAGATATTTCTCATAAATTAATAGAGGAATTTATGCTCCTCGCCAATGAAACGGTTGCAACGTTCATGCACGAAAAGGAAATGCCGCCCTTGTGCCGTGTCCATCCTGAGCCTGACGAGGAGGACATGTGGGAATTCGCCGATTTTGCCCGGGGACTGGAGCATACGAAAATAGACCCCTTCAAAAGCAAGCAGTTGCAAGGATTATTGGACAAAGTGCGCGGTAAGCCTGAGGCATACACCATAAACCTGGTGCTGTTGAAGTCCATGAAACAGGCCGTCTATAAGGCAGAAGGCGGGGGGCATTTTGCCCTTGCAATGGATCACTACACCCACTTTACCTCGCCCATACGACGTTATCCCGACCTGATTGTTCACCGGATACTGGACCAGTATTTCTCAGGCGAGTTGTCGTCTCCCCAGGTAAAAGGCGCATGGGCGAATTGTTTGCCCGATTGGGCGGCGCATTGCTCTATGACCGAACGCAGGGCGGACGATGCTGAAAGGGAAATTACCAAACTAAAATTGCTCCGGTTCTTTGAAGACAGGATTGGCGCCATTCTGGACGGCGTTATTACCGGCGTTCAGGAATATGGATTCTTTGTTCAACTCGACAAGTACCTCGTGGAAGGGCTCGTCCATATCCGCACCCTCTCTGATGACATCTATCGGGTAGACAAAAAGAACATGGCGCTCGTCGGCACCCGAAGCAAAAAAATGTATAAGATCGGGGCAGTGGTAAAGGTGAAGATCTATAAAATCGACCTCTTAAAAAGAGAGATGGATTTTATCCACTGCGAGGAACCAAAGGGTAAGGGCAGTCACAGAAAGACACGCCATGTTCAAGAAGAAGATTTTGAATAAAACTGCAGGGGCAATTCATAGCGCGGCTTTACCGCAACCAAAATAGTGCAAATAAGGCCAGTGTCGTGTGGCAGGTGACAAGTGACGTTTTTTCTCGTCACCCCCCATTCGTCACACGTCACTTTCTCGTTTACACAGTAATACTATAAATTGCCTTACAACGTTGAAATTCCTAAACATTAAATAGGAACAAAGATGCCTGTTCCACAGGAAATACTTGGGCTGGTCAGACGGTTCGAAAATAACCGCGAGGCGTATCGTTCCGGCCAATACAACGAAACCCAGCTTCGGCGGGAGTTCATTGACCCATTTTTTCAAATCCTGGAATGGGACGTAAATAACGAAAAGGGCTACGCCGAGGCGTACAAGGACGTTATCCACGAGGACTCCATCAAGGTCGGCGGCGTTACTAAGGCTCCCGACTACTGCTTCCGTATCGGCGGGACACGCAAGTTCTTTGTAGAAACAAAGAAACCCTCGGTCAACCTCAAAGACGACATTTCTCCTGCATTCCAGTTGCGCCGCTACGCATGGTCAGCCAAACTTCCTTTGAGTATACTCACTGACTTCGAGGAATTTGCCGTGTATGACTGCAGGGCCAAGCCCGACAAATCGGACAAGGCTTCTACCGCCCGCATTCTTTACCTCACCAGCGCCGAATACGCACAACGCTGGGATGAGATATTTGAAATATTTTCACGCAATGCAGTCCTGAAAGGGTCTTTTGATAAATATGCCGAATCAAGCAAGGTCAAAAAAGGCACGGCGTCGGTTGATGACGCCTTCCTGCACGAGATCGAATCCTGGCGCGACACCCTTGCCAGAAATCTGGCGTTACGCAACCCCGACTTGAGTCAGCACGACCTGAACTTCTCCGTCCAGCGCACCATAGACCGCATCGTGTTCCTGCGCATCTGCGAGGATCGCGGCATGGAGCAGTACGGACGCCTCATGTCTTTGCAGAGCGGCGACCGCGTGTACGCGCGCCTTTGTGAAATGTTCTACCGCGCCGATGAGCGGTACAACTCAGGCCTGTTTCACTTCCAAAAGGACAAAGGCAGGGCTGAGTCGCCCGACACCCTCACCCTCAATCTGGCGATTGATGACGGCGTACTCAAGAACATCATCAAAAACCTTTATTATCCCGACAGCCCTTACGAATTCTCCGTAATTTCCGCCGACATACTCGGACAGGTCTATGAACAGTTTCTGGGAAAGGTAATTCGCCTGACGGCTGGTCATCGTGCTGTTGTTGAGGAAAAGCCCGAAGTAAGGAAGGCAGGTGGCGTTTACTACACGCCCACCTATATCGTAGATTACATCGTAAAAAACACCGTGGGAAAACTGGTAAGGGCTGAAAATTTTCAGCCCCTACGGAAAACAACCCCGAAGGAGATTTCTAAAATTCGCATCCTCGATCCCGCCTGCGGCTCTGGCTCTTTCCTATTGGGCGCATACCAATACCTGCTCGACTGGCATCGTGACTGGTATGTGGCTAATAACCCTGAAAAATGGGCAACCGGCCGCACACCCACACTGTATCAGGTTGCAGACTCGAATCCCCAATCCCTTGCTGGTTCAGGCTTGCAGCCTGAACCAAACATTTCAGTTCAATCGAGGACGATTG
>VGXX01000245.1 GCA_016873155.1 Planctomycetota bacterium
CCGCGAAATAGCGGGAAATAACCTGACAGCGAACCGACAAATAAATCCGTCAATGTCATCTTGTTTCCCATAGCCTTTATATAACCCTGACAAAGGTGTTGAAGCTTGCCTTTCAATTCTCGTTCACATTGGAGCCGGATATCAGCCTTTTCTATCTTAATATCCTTTAAGACATCGTCACCGTACACGAGCTGATGAATAAGCTTCATCTCCAGGAATTCTAAGGGAAATACCTCGAGTGACCTATTGATATAATCACGGGTTATGATGATTGGAGCGCGTATTTTCTTCTTGCCGTATCGCTTGCCTAACGATGCAATAAAATCATAAAATGGAATTTCGATTCCTTTTACAACAATTACTGTATTGATATCGGAATATTTCGGATGAAAATCTTTTGTTACGGCGCTGCCAATGATGTATATTGAAATAATGCCTTCTTTATATTTGGAAAGGATGTCTTTGAGGAAAGGTTCTATGACAGTTTGCGTTTGTGCGGGTAAGTTATATAGTTTAAGGTCGTCCATTAAATATAAGCCTTTCACTGAATTTTCAAAGTCAAATCTTAAACTTTCACTCGTTGAGGGAATACGATTGATGGGTTATTTATTATTTCCCTGTTCTTCCAGTTTTTTTCTGAGCGCTATATTTTCCTTCTTTGTAGCCTCCAGATCGAAGAGTAAATATTTTACATTTAATCTGAGTGAATCAAGCGTGTCCTGTAACATTGCCAGACTCTTTCTAAGGTCTTCATATTTTTTCCCGAGTTCACCTGCCAGCATTTCGAGGCTCTCTCTCTTTGCCTCCGGGAAACGTTTGATTTGTTCGATTAAATCCAGCAGTTTTTCATGAAAAGTTTTTTCATCCATAGAATAGCCTCCTCAGATTGAATAGACCTTCGGGAACTTTACCACAGATTCGCAAAGGCGCTAAGAGTGGAAAAATTATTAATGTACACTCAAAATATAAGCAACACTTAAATAAATGTCAAGGTTTAAAAAATTAAGCTCCTTAGTCTTTTGACATATTTAGCAAGAATATGTGTAAGAAAGGAGAAATGGTGAATGGGGAGAAATGGAGAAAAGGGGTTCTCTGTCTTGCTTCTTTCTCCCGTTCCCTTTTTTTCCCTCCCTCCTTTTTTATGTTCTTTCGGCTTTGGAAAAAGCTCCTTTGAAATTTCAAATTGACAATCCTCTTTTTTGGCAATATAATTTGAGGTGTTTAAATATTGTTTTATGCCAATATTGCCGCAATTTCCCATTGTGGCAATTTTATTTTAAGGAGAACTCGCATTGGAGTGGGATAAACCTGCAACATTGCTGCTGGAAAAGGCGCCTCCCTTTGTGCAAAAGATCGTTCGTGAAAAGGTAGAGACGCTTGCCCGTGAGCGTGGAAAGACCATAGTGACTGAAGCGGAAGTCGTTGCCGCCAGAGAATCATTCATGGGTAAGCCGAATTCACAACGAACTCCTGCAAAGCAACCCGCAGACAATGAAAAACTATCTATCCTGAAAAAATATCCCAAATATTTTGATGCAGAAGGGAATCCCGTTCTCTATCAGGTAAAATCCTGCAGAGGTGCTGAGGTCAATTGCCCGTTTCTCATAACGGACTCAGGTATTCTGTCCGAAAAACTCCGGAATAGACTGGAAGAATTACATTTTACGGAAAAGTTGATCGACAAGGTTGAAGGACAAATCCTGCCGCATCACACGATGAAACTGGCCGTGTCGGGATGTCCGAACAGTTGTTCCATGCCGCAGATCAAGGATTTTGGCGTCCATGCGGTGGAACCTGTCTCCGTAGACCCCGATTGCAAGTGTATCGAATGCATGAAGTGCGTGGAGACCTGCCGGGAGGATGCAATTACCGTCAAGCATGGACAGGTAACTATCGATAAAGAAAAATGCGTCCACTGCGGACTATGTGCTAAAGTGTGCCCTACCGGCACAATAAAGGCTGAGAAGAAAAAGTATCGCGTAATGATCGGGGGAAAGGTCGGACGTCACCCAAGATTTGCCCTGTACTTATTGCCCCAGGCAGATGAATCCACCACATTAAAGGCGCTGGACGTATGCGCTGATATTATTCTCTCAAGTAAAACGGAACATCGTTTTAGAACGCTTATTGAACAACAAGGAATCGAGGAAATTAAAAAAAGAATATGATACTCTGCGATACCGACAGAAAGATACTTCACCGCTTACAGTCTAACCTGCCGCTTGTTTCAAGGCCATTCCAGGAATTGAGCAAGGAGTTGAATATAGATGAAGACACGATTATTGAACGCATTAAATTCATGATTGAAAAGGGATACGTAAGGCGGCTTGCGCCCATTATCAACACGCAGGCGATGGGACGTGAGGCAACGCTCGCTGCAGTCAAGGTGCCTGAAGACCGCATCGATGAGGTGAGCGCAATTATCAACAGTTACAGCGGCGTCTCCCACAATTATCTGCGGAAAGGCAAAAACTGCAATATCCCCTATAATATGTGGTTTACCATGTCAGCCAAGGACGATGAGGAACTGCACAGCAGATTAAAGGAAATCGAGGACCGAACGGGTCTCACTGTCCGGAGCTTACCCACAACAAAGAAATTTAAGATTGGCGTCCGCTTTAAAATTTATTAATTTACAACAAACTATGACAACTAAAAAAGAAGACATTGACGTACAGCTTATCAAACACATCCAGGAAGGACTCCCCGTCACCAAGACCCCGTACAAAGACATTGGCCAGGCATTGGGCATGTCTGAAGATGAGGTAATCCAGAGACTCAAAAAACTCTTGGAGTTCGGGAAAATCAGACGTCTTGCCGCCTCGATTGCGCACCGCAAGATCGGCATTAATGCCAACGCCATGTGCGTGTGGAAGGTGCCGAAGGAACGGGTTGACGAGGTAGGCAAGATCATGGCCGGTTTTGAGGAGGTGACCCACTGCTATGAGCGTCCCACCTATCCCGACTGGCAGCATAACGTCTTTACCATGATCCACGGTTACACCGACGCCGAATGCGAGGCTGTGATCCAGGCAATCAAAGAAAAAACCGGCTTGACAGACTACGTGATTCTTTACAGCGAGAAGGAATTCAAAAAGGTAGGGGTAAGGATATAATATTAAAATGGTGGATTCGCTTGCGCTTAACCGTTCGACTGAGCGCTCACGACGAAGTCCACCTTACAAAACTTATACATTCAATCGCTCTCCTCTAAAAGATTATATTTCTCAATAATTTTTCTGCTCTGATCTGTGCGTGTTGCCTCTTGATGTAATATGATAAAAAACCTCTTCAAATTCCAATCGTAATGACCGTGCCGTAGTTTTACATTTTATCTTATCTACTTCTCATCGATTTTAAATTGAAATACGAATTTTTCAAATTCCATCCAATACACATCAGTCTAAACTCCGCACTTACTTTTTCTATACCCCGTAACAAAAAGTTTCGATACCCTATATTAAACTTCAAGTGTCCAAAGATGGGTTCAATGAGGCAGTGTCGCATAAAATATTTTAATCTTCCCTCTTCAGATACTAACTTTTCCTCTTCCTTCATGACCTTTAACGCTTCTTCTATCTCAGATAACCACTTCTCCTGAAATATTTTTTATTCTTTTCTATCAATTTTTGAATTTTAACGAGATCATGATCGTTGAATCCCTCAGACTTTTGCAACATGTATACATCACCTAAATTTTATTGAAGTTTATACCTATTGTGAAATAAAATCAATTATGTTTTCTGTTTGGCATAGGGGTTGTTTTTTATTCCCCATTTATAGGGGGGACAGGTTTTGCTATTTCTTGTGGACTCTTTATAAACTCAATTAGTTTAGATGTATTTTCATGTAAATGAATTTGTATTGATTTGTTCCTGCAAAGTGCTATCATACTGAGCCAGCTACCCT
>VGXX01000246.1 GCA_016873155.1 Planctomycetota bacterium
GGCCATCTGTCCTTTGTTGTCAGAAGATCCCCTGCCGTAGATGCGTCCATTTTCTATCCATGCTTCAAAGGGATTTCGTTTCCAGTCATCTCCTGCTGGTACGACATCCAGATGGCATGCAACCAGCAATGCAGGTTTTCCTTTTCCTATGTATCCAACGATATTTGCCCTGTTCTTTGTCTTTTCAAAAATTTTGCAGGGAATCTGTAGAGATTGAAAAAAATCCTCTACGATGCGTACAGCAAGGATTTCGTCGCCGGGAGGGTTCTCGGTCTTTGCGTTGATCAATTTGCAGGTAAGATCAATGATCTCCTTTTCTTCGTTCTGCATGTAGTTGCCAACAAACTCCCTAAGGTTATTTGACGTATCGTATTTCATAGCAGTTACACCGAAAATCTGAAATTAATGGCAAAAAGTGAAAATTAGCAACTATTTATCCAACTGAAGTATCCCAGTATCCACAAGACAAGATGCTGAAATAAATTCAGCATGACACAGTGCTTATACTTGTCATTCTGAACTTGTTTCAGAATCTACTTCCGTTGGCTAAATAGTGCCAAAAATTGCGATAATATTAACGTACAACGGGAGATATTTCAAATTAAATCGTTGATAAAATTTATAAATACCTTTTAGGAACTTATCTGCATAGTTGACATAGTCGATAAAACTGACTATATTAGTCATATAAGATAGTTCTAAGAGTACTGGAGGATAATACTATGAAAACTGCGGCTGTTTCTGAATTAAAGGCATCTATCAGTGAATATCTTGCCAAAGTAAAGGCTGGAGAGGAAGTGCTTGTTACCGACAGAGGAAAACCGATTGCCAAGTTGATACCTCTTGACAGGGTCGAAACAGATGTGCCAGTCCATTTGCTCACGCTTGAAAAAGCTGGTTTGGTCCGTATTGGCAGGGGCAAGATAAAAGCCAACTTTTGGGATTTGCCGAGGCCAAAGGATGAAAAAGGGCTTGCCCTTAAGGCTCTTATCTCTGAACGGGAGGAGGAGAGATGATATTCTGGGATGCTTCTGCTATTATCCCTCTCTGTATTGATGGGTCGCAGAGCAAAGTCGCTAAAGGTATCTTAAAAAAGGACAGTTCTATGGCGGTCTGGTGGGGAGGCATTGTTGAATGTCATTCAGCCTTTGCACGTCTTCGCCGTGATAATGTTTTGAAGCATTCGGAAGAAGATCAGGTGAGGGATCTCCTGGTAATACTGGCAAATGCATGGACAGAGGTTGAACCCAGCGTCGATATCAGGGATATAGCGTCTCGTCTTCTTTTGACCCATCCATTGCGCGCTGCGGATGCTCTTCAACTGGCTGCCGCTCTTGTCTGGGCCAACAAAACTCCTAAGGGGAGCCATTTTGCATGCTTGGACCGCAGAGTAAGAGATGCGGCCAGAAAAGAGGGGTTTATATTAATGCCATCCGCATTCCCCGAATAATATTAGAAAGTTTTTTCTAACGGGGTTGAAAGACTCCAGCAAATCGGTGGAAGCGGAGAGACACCTTGCTTTATCAGCAGGAGTATGCACTAAGCCAGGAACATCAAAAGATGTTTGATAGCAAGAAGAGTATCAAACCTGATATACATAGGAATATACTGGCTGTTATTGAAAATAAATCTAAAGTTTTTATATTACGTATTGAAAGCCTCAAATTTACAAGAACTTCAAACGGGAGGCGCGATGCCCGGCATTAACAGGCAAGACGTTTATAAACAAAAAATCCCAATTCCACATATAGAAAAACAGCAAGAAATCGTTACCAGACTTGATAAAGAAATGGAGGCATTAGAAGGCGTGAGGCTCTTGCGGTAAGAGGCGAAAAGGCAGAGTGAAGAGATTATTGCGGAAGTGTAGGGAGAGGAAAATTTTTTCAAATGATTTTCTATGAAAAACAAAGAATTTAAAAAGGGCGAAATAGTTATTTACAAATCTCCTAAAGGGCCAGAAATTCAAGTTAAACTTGAGAAAGATACTGTTTGGCTTGACGCACATTTGATAGCGCAACTTTTTGTTGTTATTCGCCCGGCAATCGTTAAACATATAAATAATATCTATAAAACAGAAGAGTTAGATAGGGAATCAACCTGTTCCATTTTGGAACAGGTTGCCGCTGATGGTAAAATCAGGAAAATGAATCTTTACAATTTAGATATGATTATTTCTGTCGGTTATCGCGTTAACTCAAAGCGCGCTACGCAATTTCGCATTTGGGCAACCAAAACTCTCAAGGATCATTTAGTTAAAGGGTATACCATAAATGAAAAAAGATTATTGCAAGCACAAAGCCAATTAAAAGAACTGCAAAATGCAATTGATTTTCTGCAGGAAAAGTCAAAGCACGAATTATTATCAGGACAGGAGCAGGAAATTTTAAGTTTACTTGCCAATTATTCCAAAACGCTTACATTGCTTGAACAGTATGACAAAGAAAAACTTGTTCTTGCCAAAGGAAGAAGAGGGAAGTTTATTATTGATTATGAAAAAGCGTGCACGGTAATTAATGAAGTAAAAAAAGAGCTTGTCGCTAAAAAAGAAGCCAGCGATTTATTCGGACAAGAAAACCACGATAGATTTGAAGGTATTTTGGGAAATATCTATCAGACCTTCGACGGCAAAGAACTTTATCCGAGTCTAGAGGAAAAAGCCGCACATCTTTTGTATTTTATCATCAAAGACCATCCGTTTGTTGACGGCAACAAGCGTATAGGTTCCTTCTTGTTTATCTATTTTTTAGACAAGAACGATTATCTTCATAAAAACAGCGGAGAAAAGAAGATTAATGATAATGCTTTAACCGCACTGGCTCTCTTGGTAGCAGTGAGCGACCCCAAGGAAAGGGATAAACTGATAAAAATCGTTACAAATCTATTGTCTGTATCTGTATAAAGGATGCGGAGTCAGGCGACAAAGTTGACGTTGGATACTTGAAATAAATAGGAAATAAATAGGGTCAGCGACTCTTTTACAAAAACATGTTTCAGACTTGGACGCATTACAGACTTTTATTGAAGATAGAAAAGCCGGAAGCACGAAAGTTTTATATAAACGAGACGATTAACAGCAACTGGAGCACAAGAGAGCTTGAGCGGCAGATAAACTCCCTGCTCTTCGAGCGCCTTGCATTGAGCAGGAACAAAAAAGGTGTGCTCGAACTTGCGAAAAAGGGACACGAGATAAACAGGGCTTCCGACCTTATAAAAGACCCATACGTGCTTGAATTCCTCGGCCTGGAAAAACGGGAGCAATATCCCGAAAAAGACCTTGAACAGGCACTTATTAACCACCTCCAGACATTTCTGCTTGAACTTGGCAAGGGTTTTTCGTTTGTGGCACGACAACAGCGCATCACTCTTGATGGTGATCATTTCTATATCGATCTTGTCTTTTACAACAGACTGACCCGCAGTTTTGTTCTCATAGACCTCAAGGTTGGGAAGTTGACGCATCAAGACATCGGACAGATGCAGATGTATGTCAATTATTACAAAAGAACCCAAATGATAGAGGGAGAAAATGAGCCAATCGGAATACTTCTCTCTGAAAAAGGATATTTCATAAAAAATAGACGGCGTCCGGCTCTTGCAACCAGATCCAGAAAGGCGCAATGAATAATTTCTCATATGAGAAAGGGTTTGCATAATGCTTACACAATCTGAAGCTGACACTTTGTTTACAGAAGAAAAATTCGTAGAGCTTGAGCTTGTCAATAAAATAAGGCATGGTTTATCCCCCGCCCCCGTATCAAGTAAGGGGTAGGCCAATGCCGACCACAAGGGATCGGCGCTAGTGCGCCTGAAAGTGCGCAATGCCAGAGGGGTGCAAGTCCCCTCCAGGGAAAACGCTTTCCGCCCTGTAACCGACCGTAACTGCGACATCGTGAGGTGTGGTGGGGA
>VGXX01000247.1 GCA_016873155.1 Planctomycetota bacterium
TGGGACCGTATTACGGGTATTATGGCACTTGCGCCGGATCTGTCGAAAGTGATGAATATTCAATTTCTCGACCAAAAAGAAACACCCGGTTTGGGTGCGCGCATTGAAGAAGGGTGGTTTGTGGATCAATTCAAAGGCGTTCCCATTGCATGGGATCAACCGGTTGACAAACGCATTATCGTGGGTCAGGCGCCGAATCCCGCTGCAAAAAACCGGGTAGATGCCATTACAGGGGCTACGCAGACTTCCCTTGCGCTGATGAGGTTTTTAAACAGCGAGCTTGAGACATTCAGAAAGGCAATAAAGGAATGGAGAGAAAAACCGATGCTGGAGATGCCGTCTCCGTGGGAATAAGACTTTCTTTTGAGCATTTAAATTTGTAATTTTGAAAATTATTTCGAATTTTGGATTTCGTGCTTCGGATTTAGCAGTCTTTAATGAACAAAAATTTACTAAAAAACGAAGTTTTTAGAGTAATACTATAGGATAAAATATATGGCTTATACACCAAAACAAGTTTTTCTAAACGGCATCTGGCTGGAGAATCCCATCTATCGCCAGGTATTAGGAATCTGTTCCACGCTTGCCGTCACCAATCTGTTGGCAAATACCCTTTTTATGTGTTTTGGATTAATCTTTACCACCGCCCTTTCCAACTTCACTATCTCAGTACTGCGAGATTATATTCCAAAGCGTATCCGCATGATTGTGCAGGTACTGATTATTGCCTGCTATGTTATGATGGTTGATATAATCATCAAGGCGCTCGTCCCCGATATTCATCGTTTTATCGGCCCTTATGTCGGCCTGATCATTACCAATTGCATAATTATGGGAAGGGCAGAGGCCTTCGCCAGTCAGAACAAGCCGCTGCTTTCGCTGTTTGACGGCATTGCGTCAGGAGCCGGTTACTCCCTTGTGCTTATCTTTATTGCGTCAGTGCGTGAACCGCTGGGATTTGGAACTATTCTGGGTGTGCCCTTGCCTGCGCGTGATGTCTGGTGGCATTCATGGATCATAATGGTCATGCCTCCTGGCGCATTTTTTATGCTCGGTATGTTTACCTGGTTTGCCCGCAGATGGCTGGTTAGAGAAGTAAAACGATAAAGGAGAATGCCATGGAACAATTGCAGAACATGAAATTTTTTGTATCACTTGTACTCATTTTTACCTCCGCTGCTTTTACCGACAATATCCTGTTAGCCCGGTTCCTGGGAATGTGCTCGTGTCTGGCTATCTCCAAAAGGGTCGATACCAGCATCGGTCTGGGCGGCGCAGTGATGTTTGTGACTGCAAGCACAACCGCACTGAATTATTTGATGTATAACTATGTCCTCATTCCGCTGGGGATTGAATACTTACGCTTGATAATCTTTATCGTTATCATTGCCGCCTTTGTGCAGCTCCTGGAAATGATTATTGAGCGCTTTTCTGAAAAGTTATACTATGCCCTGGGTATATTTCTGCCGCTCATCACGGTTAACTGCGCAATCCTGGGCATTGCTCTTTTCATGTTGAATAAACCCTATACATTCTGGCAGGCATTTGCCTTTGGCGCTGGCGGAGGTTGCGGCTGGTTTCTGGCAATTACCCTTATCGGCGGCATTCGTGAAAAGATCAAAGAAAGCGAGCTTCCCAAAGGTTTGGAGGGTCCTGCCATTACGCTCATCATTATCGGGATAATGTCGCTTGCCTTTGTGGGATTTTCAGGAATGATTAAAATATGAAAGTTTCTTACAAAATTCAAAATCACATACATTTCATTACTCAGAGATTTGAATTATGGTAGTAGGCGGTATTCTTGTTTCTGTGGGCATTTCCGTCGGTTTTCTTTTAGGCACAGGATTGATTTTGGCGCTGCTTCTCATTCTTGCCGAAAAAAAGATACTTAATTACGGTACGTGCTGCATTGACATCAACGAGGGTGAACGGAAGATAGAAGTTAAAGGCGGCGGGTCTCTCTTGTCGTCACTTGGAGAGAATAACATTTTTATTCCTTCAGCGTGCGGCGGACGGGGCGCCTGTGCTTATTGCAAGGTGCAGGTAATCGAAGGTGGGAGCATGATCGGTCCGGTTGAAGAGCCATACCTGGGTACGGAAGAACGCAAGAAACAAATCCGCCTTTCCTGCCAGGTAAAGGTACGTAGTGACATTAAAATCCGCGTGCCGAAGGAATTATTATCAGTCAGGAAATTCAAAGGAAAGCTCCTCCATAAAAGGCCGTTGACCTATGATATTGTAGAATTGCGCATAGAACTCATTGAGCCGAAGACCATAGATTTTGTTGCGGGACAGTACGTTCAGCTTGAATCCGAAGAGTACGATGAGCACGACCGGGTTATGCGCGCCTACTCCATGGCTTCGCCCCCATCTGATAAAAATCATGTAGAACTTATGATCCGTAAAGTTCCCAACGGTATTTGCACCACGTGGGTATTTGAGCATCTCAAGGAAGGACAGGAAGTCGTTTTCAGCGGCCCGCACGGTAAATTTCATCTTTCGAATACCGATGCGGAGATTATCTTTATTGCCGGTGGAAGCGGCATGGCCCCGATCTGGGGTATATTAAGGGATATGAAGGAAAAGGGGAATACGCGCAAGGCTACCTATTTCTTTGGCGCCCTCACACGGAGAGACCTGTTTTTTGTTGATAAACTGACCAAACTCCAGGAAGAAGTTTCCTGGTTTAAATTCGTTCCGGCGCTTTCCAATGAGCCGGCTGAATCGGATTGGAAAGGTGAGCGCGGTCTTATCACTAACGTTGTAGCGAGCTACATGCCCGATTGTTCAAAAAGTGAGGGCTATCTTTGCGGTTCGCCGGGCATGATCGATGCCTGTATTAAGGTTTTGACAAAGGCCGGCATGACCGAAGATCGTATTTTTTACGATAAATTCGTTTAAGACAAGGGGTTTTTCATTATGAAACTAACGCCACAAGATCGCAGGCTGATTCATAATTTAGCGCCATCCAAATTTTCTAAAGATGGTTTTTTAGGAAGCGATACCCGTTCATTGGAAGAAATCATTGCCGATGATTTCCACGCGCTGAAAAAAGCGGGCGTGCCAAAAGAATCGCTGGTAAAGGCGCTGAAAGATGCCTATCAGAGGGCTAAAGACGCCTTCGGCGCGGAGATTGAGATAAAAAAGAATGTGAAAGCGGTCTTTCATGAATCAATGGGACGCATTCCATCGCCATTTTGCAAAGACGGTCTCTTTGAAAAAGGGGAAGCTGTCGTTACCGACACGGTTAATAATCTTTCGCTTATCATCACCAGTCTGGGAATAAATCTTATCGAAAAACATGATTTTTCCCAGGGCAAAGGATGCAGGTTCAGAATCGACCCTTTGGATGCCGTAAAAATATTCAATCTACAGCCAGACAAGAAATAAATTGGTAAATTTTTACAAATTAGCAATTATTTGATTCTACTCAAGGCAGTTACAATATAAACCATTTATTGGCATGCCAAGGCTTTTCCAAATGCTCATATCCTCTTTACACAATGCTATTTTTACACTATTATCTTGTCTTCTTATCGAATTAATTATAGTGCGAAACATAGCAGTACGATATTCTTCAGGATATCTAAGTTTTGTTCCATCGCTTATTAATCCTGATGTAATTTTTAAAAGAGAAGACTCTGGAAAACGTGAACTTATGTGTGTGGTAAGCCCTTTAGAAGGACGATATTCACCCATCGTAATTCGATCGGGTTTAATGTAGTTGAATATTTTTTCAATAAGTGCAAGGTAATCTCTTTCCCACTTTGAATACCATATAATAGGATCTATCCTTAAGCGTATTTCATAGCCATGATCCTGCAATTTCCTCGCAGCAGCCAATCGTGCCTCTGGAGAGGGTGTACGATGTTCGAGCTGTT
>VGXX01000248.1 GCA_016873155.1 Planctomycetota bacterium
ATTCCTTTGCCTTTCCATTCTATTTCAATCCCAACATAGTTGAAAGCAAGCTCCAGGAATTCTCTAACGGTGTGACTCTCTCCGGTGCCAATTATATAATCTTCGGGCCTATCTTGTTGGAGCATTAACCATTGACACATCACATACTCCGGCGCAAACCCCCAATCTCTTTTTGCCTCCAGGTTTCCAAGGAATAGTTTCTGCTGCTTTCCGCCAAGTATATTTGCAATTGCTCTTGTTATTTTTCTCGTTACAAATGTTTCACCTCTTCTTGGTGATTCGTGATTGAAGAGAATTCCATTACAAGCAAATATGTTATAGCCGTCTCTATAGTTAACGGCCATCCAATAAGCATATACTTTTGCTGCTGCATAAGGACTCCGGGGTCTGAAAGGTGTTTCTTCATTTTGAGGCGCCGGGGAATCTCCAAACATTTCGCTGCTGCTGGCTTGATAAAATTTGGTCTTAATACCGCTTCTCCTGATAGCCTCCAGCATTCTCGTAGTCCCCAAACCGGTAATATCTCCTGTAAATTCCGGCATATCAAAACTAACCCGCACGTGGCTTTGAGCTGCTAAATGATAGATTTCATGTGGCTGAATATTATAAATGAGATTAGTAATTTGGCCTGAATCTGAGAGATCGCCATGGTGAAGAAAAAGTCGAACATCAGGATTATGAGGGTCTAAGTATAGATGGTCAATCCTTTCGGTATTGAAGGAACTAGAGCGACGTATAAGACCATGAACTTCATAGCCTTTTGACAGCAGGAATTCTGCAAGATAAGATCCGTCCTGGCCTGTAATGCCGGTAATCAAAGCTTTTTTCATAGCAATTCAGTTCCTATAAAATTACGCTTTTTTTTAATACCTTAGATACCTTCTCGATATTTTGTTGTGCCTCTTTGTAATGCGTGTCTATCAGCAACGCCCTTTCGAAACAATTCTTTGCATCGTTATACATATTCTTTCTGAAATATAATACCCCAAGATTGTTGTGTATGGAGGCATCGCCGCTGTTGAGGTTAATTGCTTTATTAAGATGGGCGATGGCATCGTCAATTTGGTTGATGGTTGAGTATACAATGGCAAGGTTATAGTGGGCATCAAAGAATGATGGATTAACCTGCAAAGCCTTTTTGTATGCATCAATGGTTTTGTCCATTTTCCCGTCTGTTTGATAGACAAGAGCCAGTCCGCACAAGGCTGCCTCATCAATAGGATTGATTTTCAATACCTTTGAATATATTTCGATGGCCTCGTTGATATTTCCAGATTTCAGCGCCTGTTTGCCTTTTGCACAGAGGGCAGCGTTGGCATCAACCAGACTTCCATGTAATTCAAGCAATTGTTCATAGTCAACGTTGGGCCATTTTTCCTTAAATTTGGTGCCATTGACGGATAAACTGTTACGATAGTTAATTTTATTCTCAACAAAAGTTTGACTTCTATAGTGATGAATGAATACGCCTTCATCCACCATGATTGCATAACCTTTTCCGGAAACCTTCAAACATAAGTCATCGTCTTCGTAGTTTCCTGTTCCAAAGGATTCATCCAGACCGCCTACTTCCTTGTAAAGCGCCTTTTTTATCAGCACTGCAAAACCGGCGACACGGTTTCGGGGGGTTAACCTTCCTTTGTATGTTCTTCTTATTCCCTGTGCAAATTCATGAAATCCTTTTTCATCGGCATACGGAATGGATATTACCTGTTGTCTGCCGCTGATGGAATTTGTGATAGGTCCCACCATGCCAATCTTTTCATCTCTTTCTAAGCTTTCTACCAGACTCTCCAGCCAGCCATCCGAGACTAGAACGTCATTATTGAGCAACATCACGTACTCCCCGCTGGCGGCCGAGACTCCTTGATTATTACCCGCGGCAAAACCCCTGTTCTCCCGATTCTCAATTAGTTTGTAATTTGAATGTCCTTTAACCAGGTTACGGAGATATTCAACGGTACCATCCGTTGAGGCATTGTCCACTAAGATGATCTCGTGTGGGTATTTTGTATGATTCTGGATTGAATGAACACATTTTTTGGTATAGTCTAAGGCATTCCAGGTGAGAATGATTATAGAAACTGGTTTTTGAAGAGGGGTGTGAGAAATTAATTTGTCTGTAGTATTTTGTGTCAAGAGCAGTTCTTGAAAATTATTCCTGTATTTTTTATAAATCAATTCCCGGGTCTTTGCAAATTCGTCTTGTTTACTGCTTGTTGTGGATGTCCCATCGGCTCTCCAGCTAAATTCGCACGTTACCTCTTTTATGTGATAAAAATCATACTTCTCCGCCATCCGGATCCACAGGTCCCAATCCTCAAGAACAGGGAGGGATTCGTCAAAAACTCCGACTTCATCAAAACAGCTTCTATTATGGACAACGCAAAGGATTGGTGTAATGTTGGTCTTGTAGAAGATACCTTTCGCATAATCTATGGAATACGGAACGTCCTTTTTGATCGTCTGATAGGTATTTCCAGATTTTATCTGATATGCTCTGATGGCATCCGTATAAACTACTTTGTGATCTGTAGTAGTTAATACTTGTAATGCCGTTTCAATATGATTAGGATGGAAAATATCATCGTCATCAAGGTAGGCAATATATTGACCTGATGCATGTTTAATGGCAGTGTTTCTTGCAGCAGAGCGATCTTTGTTTATATCATGGGTGAGATATTTGATCGTTAACCGATCCCGGAATGCATTGATAACCTGTGAGACATCTTTCCCTGCATCATTTACCACGATCACTTCTATATTTTTATATGTTTGTGTTGTAATACTTTCAAGGGCTCTTTTTAGGGGATCGGGTCTGTTATATGTGGGGACAAGAACGCTAACCAACTGTATATTTTTCACTAAAT
The DNA here is from genome assembly GCA_016873155.1 of Planctomycetota bacterium. Lineage (GTDB taxonomy): Bacteria > Planctomycetota > Brocadiia > Brocadiales > Brocadiaceae > Wunengus. Next base: position 2,871 of record VGXX01000248.1, read on the forward strand.
TATTGTTAACCATTTACAGCTTGTAATTCCTTATTTGTAGTGAAATATTCCAGTTTTTCGAGTTTATGTTTGAATGTCTCTGCTTGATAATTACATACGGTTTTGAGATGTTTTGAAATTTTATCGAGAGCGGGAACTAAGGCATTATCTATATTTCTCTTTTCACTATATTTACCAATGTAATCATCGATTATCTCAAATACCTTATTTACTCTTCCGAGTTCATACCATATATCAATTATTCTTGAGACAAGCTTCAAATTTTTTGGATCTTTTTGAAGATAACCAAAAAGTATTTCTACCCACTCGCTAAGGATTCTCTCTTTGCATGAATCGTGAGAATATTTTGAGTCCGCATGATACCTGTTAAATCTTTTTATTGTATCATTTAACGCGACTGTTTTGTCCTTAAACAAAGCCATTGTTTTGGTTATTGTAAAAACGTTTTTGATCTCATCCGGCAGTTCCCAATCCATTTTGTATATATAGAGAAGCCTGATGTATTCGATTCTCAAATCGATATCGAATGGTAAAAGTTTTATTGCTTTTTTATACATTGCGAGGCCTTCTTCGTTGAAACCAAGCAGAGCGAATCTTTTGGCTGCCTGCGTTGTAACTGTACCAGAATCCGGATATAAGTTATTGGACTCCCGTAAAGATTCTACACTATTGTATAGTAGACCATTTCTTTCGTAGAGAATTGATATATAATAATGAATAGCTGCTTGATATAAATTTCTTATATTACAAATTGCCTTGTTTTCATCACCCCTGGATAACAACAAAAGGGCGGTATTAAGAGGTTTACCAAGAATAAAATTATTTTTTGGGTCAGAGTCTGCTTCGGCAGGGTAAATGCACCACGGGTCTACATGGCTTCCGAGATCCTTAAAAACTTCAAGGGCTTTAGCAAATATCTCTAATGCCTCCTTATAGTTACCAAGCCGCGAGTGTATGAATCCCAAATGAAAGTATGCCATTGCATATGACGGATGAGAATATATTAATTC
>VGXX01000249.1 GCA_016873155.1 Planctomycetota bacterium
GTTGCAATTTTACCTTTAAGGTTTTTTATCACTGAATAAGGGATTGTTCTGTACTCAATTGTTCTGTAACCGCTTCATATTGGTGAACCGGGGCATTGAAATGTATTTTCCCTTCCCAAAAGATCGCATCAGATCTGCAAAAGTTTTCCTCCGTAAAGTAGGCTGCCTTCGGCAGCGACTTTTAAGCTCCCCTCTAGAAAGAGGGGCTGGGGGTGTGTTACAGAAAACTTACACACCCCTTTATCCCCTCTTTTTAGAGGGGAATCAAAAAAGATTGAAATTCCTGAACATTAAAGTAGGCTGATGCAAATGATTTTCCCCAGAATACAGATCGATCACTTTAGTTGCTTCTAATATTAGATCATGCTTATCATTTGGACATTCCCGTAAGACATAGGTATCAATTTTATGTGTTATAAATTTCGTCAGTAATTTTCTACCTCTCTCATTTATAATAAATTCAACCCTACTTTTTTCAATTCCTGACGGTGCTCCAGAATGCTAAGATATATAGATGGCCAGGACCTCTTTGCATAGATAATAGGTATTCCTTTATTATCGGCAATTTTTTTTATCTTGTACGCCAGATTATGATTTACGAAATCGTAAAGGAGAATAATAAAGTCGGCCTTATCAGGCATTTTTCCGCGAATTTTCTGTCCACTCCTGCCGTTTAAGTGCTGAATTTTCGAGATGCCGATTCTGTCGAGTTCCTTCGGAATACACCCAAGATGATCCGCCCCAACAATTATTACTGACATTTTACAATTCATGTAATTAATTTAAACACCTATTAATACGTCTTCGAATATCTTTAGATTAGCAGCACACAACCTGTCGTCAAATTTAAATCCTTTTTCATTGAAAACAACCAAACAAGCGTACACGACATTAAAATCGTAAAGAACGCCCCTGTTTCGTGAAATTTCATCCAATACCCTGTCCAAACCAAGCGCCGGTCTATACGGGTGGGGAGACTGCATTGCATCAATAACATCGGCCACGCCTAGAATCTTTGCTTCCAGGAGAATATCCTTTCCCGACAAACCAGAAGGATACCCGGAACCGTCAAGCCTCTCATGGTGTTGGAGTACGATTTGAGCAACAGGATGTGGAAATTCTATTTCATTTAAGATATCATAACCAAGACGTGGATGAGTCTTAATCAGATTAAATTCATCCTCTGAAAGCTGGTCTAATTTATTTAGAATCTCTGTGGGTATTGTAATTTTACCAATATCGTGAAGCGCAGCGGCTATACTGACTCCTTCAATCCTGTCTTTTGACAGACCCATCTCCTCGGCTATGCAGCGAGCAAGTTTAGCCACTCGTTTCTGATGTCCTATTGAATAAGAATCTTTCGATTCGATGGCTACTGATAGCGTCTGTACGATTCCTCTCATGGATTTTTGTAACTTCTTAATGCTTTGTTTAAACTCTTCTTCCAGCCGTATGCGATTGTTAATTTCCTCCATCAGTTCTTCGTTTACCCCCACTAACTTAGCCGTATGTTCAACCACACGTTTTTCTAAAGATTTGTTAAGCAGCCTCAGTCCTTCTTCAATTTGTTTGCGCGCGGTAATGTCCCTCGCTATCCCCGTAATACCAACTACATGCCCCTTCTCATTTCTCAACGGAAAATTTTTGTATTCACATAATATCCCCGTATTTTTAAAACAAAGTTCATATTGAGCGCTTTCCCCCTTCAATGTCTTTGTAAAAGCGTCTACTACTATTTTTTGATCTTCATCGTTGAAAAGAGATACAAACGGTTTCCCGTAATATTCTTCGGGTCTTTGTCCGGTAAATTTCTCGAATATCTTGTTTACAAATAAAATATTTCCATTTGTATCATAAATATATGTCAGATCGGTAACGTCGGATAATAATAATCTCGTCATCTCTTCTTCCATTAACTTATATACAACTTTTGATATTTCCAATTCAATAATCCTCCGGGTACTATAAAGTTTCAGTAACTACCAAGTACTCAATATCGGGAACAACCAGGAATATTTCATTCTCCGTATCACAACCGCACGATGAGATACAATGAAATCAGAGCGCTGAGTAATACAATAGCGTTCATAGGTATTCCTCCCTTCTAAAACAACAAACATCTAAGCCTAATTACAATAAATTCTCCAAACATTAATCAAATTGTATGCCATGTGTAATTTAAGTAGTTCATTTGTTATTAATAAATTTTTATGTGCCTATTTACCTACAGAAATAAGAATAGTACCGTTAGTATTGGAATTTTTATTACTATGAATAGATATGAATTACAATGGATATAAATGAAAAAATGTGTGCCAGTGCACAAATGTGTCAGCACAAAAGTGTGACATGACACATTAAATGAACGTATAATAAACGGGTAGTATGTGTGCTGCGGCGAGAAAGGATTGCTTTGTGCTACGTACGCTGCATCTTGAGTTTGAATTCTTTAATTTTTCGATATATCGTTCGCCGGCTCATACCTAATAGGCGGGCTGCCCGGGACTTGTTCCACGATGTCTTTTCCAGTGCATGAAGAATTGCATGAGATTCGTCAACCCCGGAATCTCCTAAAGTATACATTTTAGTCCCTATAAAATCCTTAAAAGCAAGCGGCAAACAATCTATGGTAAGGGTATTCTGCCGGCAAATGATAAACGCATGTTCCAGGGTATGTTCAAGCTCCCTCACGTTACCAGGCCAGAAATAATCCATTAATATTTTTCGGACGTCAGCGGAGACAGCGACAATTTCCTTATTGAGCTTTTTGTTGAACTTATTCAGAAAATGGTTTACCAATAAAGGAATATCTTCTTTTCTTTCCCTTAGCGGCGGCATGATTACTTCGACAACCTTCAGGCGATAATAAAGATCTTCCCGAAAATCGCCGCGATTTACCTTCTCTAAAAGATTCTGATTTGTAGCAGCAACAATTCTAACGTCGACTTTGATTGGGGTCGAATCTCCCACTCTTTCAAATTCTTTTTCCTGTACCACCCTCAACAATTGTAATTGTGTCTTTGAGGATATATCGCCAATTTCATCCAAAAAGATAGTTCCTCCGTTTGCCCTTTGAAATCTGCCGATTCTATCATGAACTGCCCCTGAAAAGGAGCCTTTAACGTGTCCAAAAAGTTCGCTTTCAAGCAGATTTTCAGATAAAGCCGAGCAATTTACTTTAACGAGAGGTTTGTGGCATCGGCTCCCCCTTGAGTGCAATGCCTCTGCTATCAGCTCTTTGCCTGTGCCGGTTTCACCGGTAATCAAGACCGTGGTTTCAACATCGACTAAATTACCTATGAGAGAATAAATGGCCTGCATTTTTTCGCTTTTTCCGATAATATTATGAAATTGTTGTCGTTCCCTCAGATCCTGTTCCAGATTAGCCAAACGCGTCTCATCTCTTATCACAAGGATAACGCCAGAGAATATACCGGCGTCCTGATACATTTTGCGATGTTCATTTTTCTCAGAAAAGGAATTCGTTGGTTTAGATATTTTATTCAATAACGGATGAGAAGTAATATTTACAACCTGATGCGGTCGCTCTTTAAGCTGACATTCGTGACGGCATACTTCAATGGCCTGTTTCTTATTTATCGTTTCTTCAAGCACGTCAAAACATTTTCCATTGCAATATTTCGTTATAGAATTAAATGCCTTACCAATAGAATTATGCAATATATTACAAATGCTTCTGGCTGCGTCGTTCATTTCAATCACTAATAATTCTTTATCCACTGCAATAATTGCGTCTTTTACGCTGCTGAAAATGGCCTCAAGGTTTGAACGGTACCTCTCCTTTTCATCCACCAGCGCCTTATGTTTTAACGCTATCTTGGTAATA
>VGXX01000250.1 GCA_016873155.1 Planctomycetota bacterium
ATTTCGTAACAGTTCACCCCCACCTAAACCTCCCCCATCAAGGGGGAGGAACACAAGGGGACAATGAGTATTCCCCTCCCCTGGTGGGAGGGGTTGGGGGAGGGGGTAAACTGTTACACGATTTCATTGCCATCCGCGGCGCCAGGAACCATAATTTAAAGGGAATCAACGTTGATATCCCGCGCGACCGGCTCACGGTTATTACGGGCGTCAGCGGCTCAGGAAAATCATCCCTTGCATTCGATACCATTTATGCAGAAGGTCAGCGCCGTTATATTGAAAGCCTTTCCTCCTACGCGCGACAATTTTTAGACCAAATACAGAAACCCGACGTGGAACACATCGAGGGACTTCCGCCCACGATTGCCATTGAACAGCGCACTTGCCCGCCCAGCCCGCGCTCGACGGTGGCAACCGCCACCGAAATTTACGACTACTTGCGCCTCTTATACGCAAAGATCGGCATCCCTTCTTGTTACCATTGTAAATGCGTTATCTCCCGTCAAACCATCGACCAGATGGCGCAAAAAATTATGGAACTCCCCCCGAAAACCAGGATTATGCTTCTTGCCCCACTCGTCAAAGGCAAAAAGGGCGAACACCGTGAAATATTCCAGTCAATAATTCAAAAGGGATTTGTCCGCGCCCGTGTCGATAACGCCATGGTCGACCTCAAAACCATACCAAAACTGGCGCGATATAAAACCCATGAAATAGACGTAATTGTGGATCGGCTGATTGTAAAAGAGGACATCCGGACGCGCCTTTATGATTCCATAGAAACCTGCCTGGAATTGGGAGAAGGAGTTATGCTGGTAAGCCAGGAACACGAGAAATCCTGGACCGACCATATCCTCAGCGAACGTTTCGCCTGCCCAAAATGCGGAAGAGGCTATGAAGAACTGACGCCGCGTATGTTTTCATTCAACAGTCCTTACGGCGCTTGTCCTGATTGTGACGGACTTGGAAATACCTTTGATTTCGACCCGGAGCTGATCGTCCCTGACAAACATCTTAGCATCAAAGACGGCGCCATCGACGCCTGGCAAAAGTGGGGATCGCTAACCCAGACCCATTACGATAACCAAACCAAAATATTTTCAAAAACTTTTTCAGTTTCCCTGAACACGCCTTTTATAAAACTGCCGAAAGAGGCCGTAGATACCCTGCTTTTTGGCGCCGGGGACTTTGAAGGAGTCATCCCCAATCTCAAACGTATTTATGAAAAAACAACCGGCGAACGTATCCTGAACCGCCTTGCCGGTTATATGAGTTACAGAACCTGCACTGTTTGCAAAGGAGCCAGACTGCGACCCGAGTCCCTTTCGGTTAAAATCGAACACAAATCCATCCATGAAATAATGGATCTAACCATAGAAGAAGCCCTATGCTTTTTCAAAAACCTGAAATTAAGCGGCCAGCAAGCAATTGTTTCAAAACAAATCCTGAAGGAAATTCAGAGCAGGCTTTGCTTTATGATAGACGTCGGATTACACTATGTAACCCTGGGACGCAGCAGCGATACCCTTTCCGGAGGTGAAGCGCAAAGAACTCAGCTTGCCAAACAAGTCGGCTCCGGCCTTGTCGGAATTTGCTACGTGCTGGATGAACCCACCATAGGGCTTCATCCACGGGATAACGAACGCCTCCTGCAAACCTTAATTACATTACGAAACAACGGTAACACGGTCATCCTGGTGGAACACGACGAATACACCATCCGCCATGCAGACCATATCATCGACCTCGGCCCTGGGGCAGGCGAGCGGGGCGGCAGTGTAGTCGCCCATGGAACACTGAAAGAAATCTCTGATAATCCCGATTCATTAACCGGACAGTATCTCAACCAAGCCCTTACCATACCGCTTCCCGAAAAACGAAGGGCTATCCATCTGAAAAATTCTGTGGAAATACGGGGTGCACGCGCCCATAATCTTAAGTCCATTAATGTAAAAATCCCTTTAAAAACCTTTTGCTGCGTTACCGGTGTATCCGGCTCGGGGAAAAGCACGCTGGTTAACGATATCCTGCATCGCTCGCTTGCCAAATTACTATACGGCAGTCACGAACCCCCGGGAGCGCATGATAAAATCCTCGGCGTTGAACGCATCGACAAAGTTATAGAAGTTGATCAATCACCCATCGGACGAACCCCGCGTTCAAATCCTGCCACGTACACCAGGGCATTCGACCTCATCCGCTCTCTCTTTGCGCAGGCCCAGGAGGCGAAGATTCGCGGCTATACGGCAGGAAGATACAGCTTCAATATCAGCGGCGGGCGATGCGAGACATGCAAAGGACAAGGAACTAAAAAAGTGGAAATGCATTTTTTGCCCGATATGTACGTCATGTGCGAAGAATGCAAAGGAAAAAGATATAACAAGGCGACGCTGGAGGTTACTTACAAAGATAAAAGCATCTCGGACGTTCTGGATATGTACGTTGAAGATGCGCACCGATTCTTCAAAAATATTCCAAAAATCGAACGTATTTTAAGAACACTCGTGGACGTGGGGTTGGGATACATTAAATTAGGGCAGTCCAGCACCTCGTTGTCAGGCGGAGAGGCGCAGCGAATCAAACTTGCCACGGAACTATCCAAACAGGCAACCGGAAAAACACTGTATATCCTGGATGAACCTACTACGGGGCTGCACTTTGCTGATATACAACAGCTGCTAAAAATTTTACACCGGTTAGTCGATCTGGGTAATACCGTACTGGTTATAGAACACAACCTGGAAGTCGTCAAAACGGCAGATTACATCATTGATTTAGGTCCTGAGGGCGGAATACATGGCGGCGAGGTTGTTGCAGCAGGCGCTCCCGAACAAATTGCAGAAATTAAACGATCCTATACGGGCAGGTTTTTAAGAAACGCTTTATGCAGGGGTTGAAAATCTTCACAATAAACGGTTCAATCTGCAAGATTGAACCGGCCGCGGGCAAAAATTTACGCAGAATTAGAATAGGAATCCACATCTTCTGTCTTCCCTTTACGCCTCGGTATCTGACGACACCCGCAGCAATTCATCCAGCGTCGTTTCTCCCCTGCGAACCGAATCGAGGCCGTCCTCCCACAAAAGTTTTGTCCCTCTCTTTACCGCTTCTTTCATGATCTCGCTGGAATCCTTGTGGGCTAAGACAAGTCGTCGTATGGCATCGTCAACATACAAAAACTCCGCAATGCATTTTCTGCCTTTAAAACCCGTATTATTACATTCGTCGCAGCCTTTGGGTCTGTATAAGGGTTCTCCTTCCTTTAGCCCCGTCGTTTTGCGCAATTCCGCCTCCGGCACATACGCCTCACGACACTTTGCGCACAGCTTTCGCACTAACCGCTGCGCCATAACGCCTATTATACACGAAGAAATCAGATAATCTTCCATCCCCATGTCCATCAGCCGGGTAAAAGCCGATGCAGAATCGTTTGTGTGGAGGGTAGAAAAAACCAGGTGGCCTGTCAATGCCGCCTGTATGGCAATTGTGGCCGTTTCCCTGTCACGAATTTCACCGATAAGAATGACATCCGGGTCATGCCGCAAAATTGAGCGCAATCCTGATGCGAAGGTTAAATCAATCTGCGGATTTACCTGTATCTGATTCACGCCATCCATACTGTATTCCACAGGGTCTTCCACCGTTACAATCTTTATCTCCGGTGAAACTATTTCCTTGAGGACGGCGTAAAGCGACGTAGTCTTCCCGCTTCCTGTCGGTCCCGTCACCAGCAGCATACCTTCCGGCTTATTTATCATCCGCCGAAACTTAACCAGAAATTCCTGGTTGAATCCCAGTTTTTCAAGATCGAGCATAACCGCTGTTCGATCC
>VGXX01000251.1 GCA_016873155.1 Planctomycetota bacterium
GGGTGTAGCTGTGCTAGTTATGTTATTTACTTCCACTTCCTGAACCACTCCCACTGCCACCACCGCTCCCACTCCCGCTTCCCGAACCGCTTCCACTCCCTGAACCACTTCCACTGCCGCTTCCTGTACCCGTCCCCTTCAGTTGGATACTGACGACTTTGTTTTGTCCTGCCTTGAGTTTAATACTCTTCTTTGCACTTGAATAACCATCTTTTTTTACCGTTAAGACATACTTACCAGCGCTCAAGTCTGAAAATTCAAATTGACCGCTGCTTCCGGTTGTGCCGGTGTCCTTAAATTTCGGTTTTTTGCTTTTTGCGGACACCGTCGCGCCGCTAATCGGACTTCCGGACTTATCTGTAACAGTACCGGATATACTGCCGGTAGACGTCTGAGCATCTACACGATTATGCATGAATAAACAACTAACAATCATAATAAAACCTAGCGATAAAAATACATTTTTTAACATTTAGACCTCCAATCTATGAAAATATAAAATGTTCATACGGCCTTTAAAAATTGTGAATTGCTAATTCTTTATTGTTACTTTATGGTCACCTCCTGCTTACCGCCAGTTAAAACCATACAAAGCCAGCCAGTTGTAATCGGCAACGGCATATCTATTCCTTTCAAATACAGCCAGCTTCTTAAGTTTATCTTTATACTTATGCCTTTCAAAAAGTTTGGACGAAATAAGGATATTTTTTGGTTTATTTTTCGAGCGTTCGAGATCTTTTATTACCTTACTCATAGTTGACGCAAAATAAACATGGCTGTTCTTTTTATCGCACCACTCCGGGGCATAATACTGAAATAAACGCCAATCGTTCAAACAATAGAATTTCGTGTCGTCTCTCTCATAATTTTTTGTTATATAGTTTATTGTTGAGACGGACGGCGGCTCTTCATTTCTGTTAATAGAAACAATCCTCAGCGAATCAATGACCAGCGTAACAATAAGGACAGACACCACGACAAGAAATATCTTATGCCCTTGTTTACTTCCTTTCAGATAGTGAGTGAACCCATACATCAACCCCGCACTAATAACAATCAGCAGGAAGGGCGCAAGCACCATAATCTGCCGGATTGCGTCCTGTACGAATGCAATCCACAAAGAATAGGGAATAAAAAAAGCCAACAAAAACCTGTTTTGGAAATTCCATTTTCCATGGATAAAAAAGCGCACGAAGGCAAACGCTATTATTATCGTTGGAACGATCCTTAAAAAGGGAGTATCTGTCCACCATGTGCCCAAACTATGCGCGCTCAGGTTGTGAAAGATATCGAGAAAACGTTCACGATAATCATCAGTTGTGATAATAGAATTCCCTTCCCTGTAAAAGTGGTAATCTGCATGGCTCAACAACTTTCTGTAAACCTTATACGGAGTAAATTGAACAAGCAAATACCCCAGCCACGAAAAGACACCAATGGCCAAGCCTGCTCCTCCCCACAGGGCGATCTTCTTGCCGCTCACCCTCTTGTTTACCTGAAATGCAGCATAAGCCATGGTAGGTATCAATGCCAGGTAGGTAACTCGTACGCCCAATCCCAGCCCTAAGAGCAGACCACCCCATGCCAGATACCACAAGGAAATTTTGTCCTCATCCTTTGCCTTCCCATTTGCCTGGAAACAATTCCTCTGAATCCCATGAACGTGTTCAACCGCCAGGTAAAAAAACAATACGGCTGTAATGACAAAGAATAACCCGAAGGCATCCGAGAGTGGCTTTTCCGCCTGCAACCAAACCTGGGGATTAACTATGTATAACAGGGAAGCAAGGATAGCCGCTTCTTTAGAAAACATACGCCTTGCCAGTTCATACAAAGGGAATACCGCAAGGCTGCTAAACAAAACACCGGAAAAGATCAATGCCTGTATATCAGACCCGGCAATTTTGTACCAAATCCAGCTCACAAACATGTACACCGGATAGCCGGGAAAGTGAGGCTGATCGTGCAAAATATCGTAACCTTTCGAGAGACCAAAGGCAAAGTTGACGCTGTCCCATTCATCAATATATCCTCCGAAAAAAAATACCCTGGTAACCAGACAGACACAGACGGCAGCTAGCGGAATGAGATAACCCCGCACGGAAACTGTTTTCGTCTGACAATTGGTCTTTGTTAATTCGTTGTAATTAACTGTTACCTGCATGATATTATTTAGGCCGTTATAGATGATGTCTCCAGTAACTCTTTTTCTGAACGCATTGATTGTACGTCTTCTTTCTTACACAAATTATCCAACATAAGAGTCTGGGCGGCGGCAATCCCCATCTCCATAGCCGTATCCATAAAGATGTATCTGAACGTCCCCTGCCTGCCGCACGTAATCAGGTTCTCGTAACAAGCCAAAAAATCAAAGAGTTTTTGGCGGTGCATTGAATAATCAAGGCTGTAAACAGGATAGCCGTGGGTCACACTCGTTGTAAAATAACCCGTAACCTTATCCTGGATATCAATCCCCAATTCCTTTAAATCAGCAAGGCAGCGTTTCAGCAGGGTTTCCTCCGGGCAACTCCAGGTTTCATCGTTCTCGTTGCATGGTATCTCCAGCATAACAGACGTCTTCCCTTCAGGCGCGCTAAAAGGACTCCGGCGTCTTGGTTCCTGGATACGCGTCATGATGTATTTCCCTTCAGAAACATACATCCACGTATTGTCGCTAATATCGGACTGATCAACCAGGATATTCAAGAATCTCACCGCACGGAATTTTAGGACAGATGCATGATTTATAACGTTCTCCGTTAGGCGTCCGGGAAATGCCTTTACGAGACCGGACAATGGAATTGTAGAAATAATTGTGTCGCAATCAATCGACCTGGTAACACCACGCTGGACGTAACAGACACTCTCAACGACATTATTGTTTACATTTATCCCAGAAACCTCTGCATTCAGGACGATTTTTCCACCCATTCTAGTGATTTCTTCACTCATAATATCGAACATCTGCCCTATACCCTTTTTCGGATAAAAATAGCCTTTGGCATAGGTGCGCGGCGTGCCTTTCTTCAATTTCAAAAGACGGAAAAGCACATCTTTCAGATTCAGCAATGAAATCCTCTGAGAAGCCCAATCTGAAGAGATAAGCTTCGGGGATATGCCCCATAGTTTCTCCGTATACGGACCGAAAAATAAATTATATAACGTCAGTCCAAAACGATTGACAATCCAATCCTCAAAAGACATATCCTTTTTCCGAAAAACAATCTTGGTAAAAACGGCTATCAAGTACGATGTAAAGGCCTTAACGTTTGTCCAAAGATCCATCTTCAGAAAGATATCCCTGGCAGACAGGGGATAATCAAAGGTCTTGCCCTTCAAGAGAATAACGCTCTTTCTGTGAGAGGTCAGGAGTTCGTCTCCCATTATCCTGCAAACATTCTCAACAAGTTCTTTGTTTTTGGATATAAAACGATGACCTCCGAGGTCAAACCGATAACCCTTGTATTCATTGGTAATACATAACCCCCCCACCTTAGCTTCTTTTTCGATTACGGTAACATCGTATCCATACTTGGACAATTCCCAGGCTGCTGATAAACCGCAAGGCCCACCGCCAAGCACAAGTATTTTTTTCTTCAATTTTAACACTCCTTAAAAATATGTTGCGACAGAAAACAAGAAGGCGTTATTGGCTATGCCAGACATGTCTTTCTCTTCCATATTGATTTGATAGTCTAATTTAAAGACCGTGTCTTCGGTATACCGATAATTCAATCCTGGTGTAATCCGATTCCTCAACCAATGGACACTTTCAAAGTCGTCATCCCTG